>NZ_KV819855.1:108468-160370 GCF_001815235.1 Pseudomonas sp. HMSC065H01
TGCGGCCGAGCAGGTCGAGGGCCTGGATGCCGGTGGTGCCTTCGTAGAGGGTGGCGATCCGCGCGTCGCGGACGATCTGCTCCATGCCGTGTTCGCGGATATAGCCGTGGCCGCCGAACACCTGCATGCCGAGGTTGGCGCTTTCCAGGCCGAGTTCGGTCAGGCAGCCCTTGAGGATCGGCGTGAGGAAGCCGAGCTTGTCGTCCCAGCGTTCGTATTCGGCGTCGTCGTTGCTGAGGATGCCCTGGATCATCCGGTCGGCGTACTGGGTGGCCAGGTAGACCAGCGCCCGGCCGCCTTCGGCGATGGCTTTCTGGGTCAGCAGCATGCGCCGCACGTCACCGTGGTGCATCAGGCTGTCGGCGACCTGGTCGGGTTCCTTGGTCCCGGAGAGCGCGCGCATGGAGCGGCGTTCGCGGGCGTAGGCGAGGGCGCCCTGGTAGGCCAGCTCGGCGGTGGCCACGCCCTGGATGGCGGTGCCGATGCGGGCGCTGTTCATGAAGGTGAACATGCATTCCAGGCCCTTGTTCGGCGGTCCGATGAGGAAGCCGGTGGCGCCGTCGAAGTTCATCACGCAGGTGGCCGAGGCCTTGATCCCCATCTTCTTCTCCAGCGCGCCGCAACTCACGCCGTTGCGCGGGCCGAGCGCGCCTCCTTCGCCGGGAAGGAACTTGGGCACGATGAACAGGGAAATGCCGCGGGTGCCCTTCGGTGCGTCCGGCAGGCGGGCGAGGACGATGTGGACGATGTTCTCGGTCAGGTCGTGTTCGCCGGAAGAGATGAATATCTTCGTCCCGCTGATGGCGTAGCTACCGTCGGGGTTGGCCTCGGCGCGGGTCTTCACCTGGCCGAGATCGGTGCCGCACTGCGGCTCGGTGAGGCACATGGTGCCGCCCCAGCGGCCCTCGGTGAGCGGAACCAGGTAGGTCTGCTTCTGTTCCTCGGTGCCGTGCTGCATCAGGGTGTTCATCGCGCCGAGGGAGAGGCCGGGATACATGGAGAACGGCCAGTTGGCTGTGCCCATCATCTCCTGCTTGAGCGCGCCGAGGCTCATCGGCAGGCCCTGGCCACCGTACTCCACCGGGTGCGAGAGGCCCTGCCAGCCGCCGGCGACATAGGCCTCGTAGGCTTCCTTGTAGCCCTTCGGCGTCCGTACTTCGCCGTTCTCCAGGTGGCAGCCTTCCTCGTCGCCGCTGTGGTAGAGCGGGGCGATCACTTCCTCGCAGAGCTTCGCGCATTCGCCGAGGATCGCATCGACCATGTCTGGCGTGGCTTCGGCTCCGTTGACCAGGTTGCGGTAATGCTCGGGGAAATCGAAGACTTCGTTGAGCAGGAAGCGCGTGTCGCGCAGCGGGGCTTTGTAAACGGGCATGGCTACCTCGGCGATGGATGGAGGGCGCCGGGTGCTCCCGGTCGCCGCTGACAGCGCGAGTTATAGGCCAGCGCCCGGCGTCCGGCCTTGGCAGGGGCAACAGGCGGCGTTGGCAGTTCGGACAATCCGCTTGACCGACGAGAGGTACGGGTATATACACGCATCCATGCTACCGACCCAATGCCTCTGTACCAAACTGCGTCGCGCCGCCCGCAGCGTTTCCCGCTTCTACGACGAGGCGCTGGCCGATACCGGCCTCAAGGTGGCGCAGTTTTCCCTGCTGCGGCACCTGCGGCGCCTGGACCGGCCGAGCATTTCCGAACTCGCCGAAGCCATGGGACTCGACCGCAGCACCCTCGGTCGCAACCTGCGGGTGCTGGAAGGCGACGGCCTGCTGCGCCTGACCGGTGGCGAGGACCAGCGCAACCGCCTGGTCGAGCTGACGCCTGCCGGGCTGGATGCCCTGGAGCGCGGAACGCCGGCCTGGGAAGATGCTCAGCGGCGTCTCGCCGGGCGCCTTGGCGAGGAGCGCAGCGGCGCCTTGGCGGCGTTGCTGGCGGAACTGGAGCGACTGGACTGACAACCGACGAAGCCTCTCGCCGAGGCGCTTCGTTCACGATAAAGCGGGTATATACCCGTAGATGGAGCGACCCATGCCGCGTGCCGCCTTCTGGATCCTGCTGTCCGGAGCCCTGATCCTCGCCCTGTCCCTCGGCGTGCGACATGGCTTCGGCCTGTTCCTCGCGCCGATGAGCGCCGACTTCGGCTGGGGCCGCGAAGTCTTCGCCTTCGCCATCGCCTTGCAGAACCTGGTCTGGGGCCTGGCCCAGCCGTTCACCGGGGCGCTCGCCGACCGCTACGGCGCGGCGCGGGCGGTGCTGGTGGGGGGCCTGCTGTACGCCCTCGGTCTGGTCCTGATGGGACTCTCGCAGTCGGCCACCGGGCTGTCGCTGAGCGCCGGCCTGCTGATCGGCCTGGGCCTTTCCGGCACCTCGTTCTCGGTGATCCTCGGCGCCGTCGGCCGCGCAGTGCCGGCGGAGCAGCGCAGCATGGCGATGGGTATCTCCAGCGCGGCCGGCTCCTTCGGCCAGTTCGCCATGCTGCCCGGTACCCTCGGCCTGATCGGCTGGCTGGGCTGGTCCTCGGCCCTGCTCGCCCTGGGCCTGCTGGTGGCGCTGATCGTGCCGCTGGCCGGGCTGATGAAGGATCGCCCGTTGCCGCCGCAGGGCCATGAACAGAGCCTCGGCGAAGCGCTGCGCGAGGCCTGCGCGCATTCCGGGTTCTGGCTGCTGGCGCTGGGCTTCTTCGTCTGCGGCTTCCAGGTGGTGTTCATCGGCGTACACCTGCCGGCCTACCTGGTCGACCAGCACCTGCCGGCGCAGGTCGGCACCACGGTGCTGGCGCTGGTCGGGCTGTTCAACGTGTTCGGCACCTACATCGCCGGCTGGCTCGGCGGGCGCTGGTCGAAGCCGCGCCTGCTGACCGCGCTGTACCTGGTGCGCGGGGTAGTGATCGTACTGTTCCTCTGGCTGCCTCTGAGCGTCTACAGCGCCTACGCCTTCGGCGTGGCCATGGGGCTGCTGTGGCTGTCCACGGTGCCCCTGACCAACGGCACCGTGGCGACCCTGTTCGGCGTGCGCAACCTGTCGATGCTCGGCGGCATTGTGTTCCTCTTCCACCAGTTGGGCGCCTTCCTCGGCGGCTGGCTGGGCGGGGTGGTCTACGACCGCACCGGCAGCTACGACCTGGTCTGGCAGTTGTCGATCCTGCTAAGCCTGCTCGCGGCGCTGCTCAACTGGCCGGTGCGCGAGCGTCCGGTGGCGCGCCTGCAGGTGGCCGGAGGCGCGGCGTGAAGCTGGCCTGGCTGCTCGCCGCCGGGGCGCTGCTGGGACTCGCCTGGTGGGGCTGGCAGCGTGGCGGACTGGCGCTGCTGGAACTGGGCATGGGCGCATGCTGATAGGTGGCGATAGGCGCGGGGAAGGGTAAGCTGGGACATTCGTCGCCAAGGAGCCATTCCATGAAACCTCGCGTGCTGTTGTCCGTCCTGGCGCTCGCCGGGCTGCCGCTGAGCGGCTGGGCCGCCGATTGCCCGGAACTGTTGCAGGGCCAGTTGACCAAGCTGCGTTCCAAGGAAAGCATCGATCTTTGCCAGCGTTACGCCGGCAAGCCGCTGGTGGTGGTCAACACTGCCAGCCACTGTGGCTTCACCCCGCAGTTCAAGGGGCTCGAGGCGCTCTACCAGCGTTACAAGGGGCAGGGCCTGGAAGTGCTCGGGGTACCTTCCGACGACTTCAAGCAGGAAGCCGCGGATACCGCCGAGACCGCGAAGATCTGCTATGGCAACTACGGCGTGACCTTCGCCATGACCCAGCCGCAGCACGTGCGCGGCGACGAGGCGATCCCGCTGTTCCGCCAGTTGGCCGAGCAGAGCGGCCAGGCGCCGCGCTGGAATTTCTACAAGTACGTGGTGGATCGCCAGGGCAGGGTGGTCGCGCAGTTCTCCAGCAAGACCACCCCGGACGATCCGCAGCTCCAGGCCGCCATCGAGAAGGCCATCGCCAGCCAGCCCTGAGGGTCGGCCAGGCATGAAAAAGCCGGGCATTGCCCGGCTTCTTCGTTGGCGCGTGCGATCAGAAACGATAGGTGACCTGGGCGGTCAGGCCATGCGCGCTGTTGTCGTACTTGGCGCTGTAGGCCGGCTGCAGGGCGCTGCCTTCCTGGTTGACGCCGGCGGTGGTTTCCCACAGGTAGGCGTAGGCCACGTCGACGGTCAGGTCCTGGTTCGGCGACCAGCCGGCACCGACGGTGAAGACCTTGCGGTCGCCCACCGGGATGCGCACGTTGCGGTCCTCGTTGGAGGTCGGCGACGGCTCGTAGGCAAAGCCGGTGCGCAGCACCCACTCCGGGGTGGCCTGGTAGGAGGTACCTACCGAGAAGGACCAGGTGTCGCGCCAGTTCAGGTCTTCGCCGATGGTGTTGAAGCCCAGGGCCTGGCCGAGCGCCGGTACGCCGCTGTTGCGCACCTCGATCTTCTCCAGGCGGCTCCAGCGGGTCCAGACGGCGCCCAGGTAGCCCGTCCACTTGTCGTCGAACTTGTGGGTGATGGAGGTATCCACCGATTCCGGCAGGGTGATGTCCAGCTTGGCATCGTACTTGCCATTCAGGCCCAGGGCACCCGGAGCGTTCTTCACTTCGGTGTTGCCGCCCAGGTGGTACTTGACCTTGGAGTGGTAGGTCAGGCCCCAGGTGGTGTCGTCGGTCAGGTCGACCATCACGCCGACGTTGTAGCCGATGGCGGTGTCGTCGCCCTTGATGTTGATCTTGGTATCGCCGTTGCTGCCGAGCAGGCCATTGGTGGCCAGGGTGTTCTTCAACTGGCCGTCGATGCGGTTGAAGGTCGGACCGAAGCCGACGGAAACCTTGTCGTTGATCTTCCAGGCGATGGTCGGCTGCACGGTGATCACCTGCACCTTGCTATAGGAGCCGTGGGAGCTGCCCATGAAGCCGTTTTCGTAATCGTTGATGATGCCGTAGGGCACGTAGATGCCCAGGCCGAAAGTGAAATCTTCGTTGATCGGCGTGGAGAAGTAGCCGAACGGTACGGCGGCCAGCGGTACCGAGTCGCCCTTGTTGCTGCCCTGGGCGGTGCTGTGGGCCTGGCTGATGTCGTCCTTGGCCTTGACGATGGCTAGACCGCCGCTGACTTCGGTGCGTTTCAGCTTGGACAGGCCGGCCGGGTTGCCGTAGATGGTGCTGGCATCGAGCGCGGACGAGGCGCGGCCGGCGTAGGCGGTGCCGGCGCCGCTGGCGCTCTGTTCGTTGATGGCGATGCCGTTGGCGAGGGTGTAGGTGGAGACAGCGCTAATGGTCAGTGCGAGAGAGGTTTTAAACCATATTGTTTTCATTGTTGGAGCAACTCCTGTGTATAACGGCGCGCAAACTACCAAGATTCCCAGACCGGCGCCAGTGTTCCGAAGTTCCGCAGGGTGCGGAACAGAGCGGTTGGCTCCGGTGCCAGTGAAGCGAAGGTAGCGCAACCGTTCGTGTCTGTATGTAAAAAATTTTCTGACCGGTTGGTCTGTTTCGGACGCGGGATTTTTCCATTCGCCGTCAGGCGACCTGGCTGAGGCTGCCGATGCAGCGTTGCCAGGCGTCGATGAACTCGTGCAGGCGACCGTGCGGCTGGAATACCTGGCGCCACACGCGAGCCTGGGCGAGGTGGTCGTGCTGGTCGGGCAGTGGCAGTCGCGCGGCTTCCACCAGCGACCAGGCGATGGCCGTGCTGTAGCGCAGGTTCACCGTCAGTTCCAGGTGCGGCGCGGCGAGGAAGGCATGCTGGCTGGCCAGGCCGCGGACCCGGCTGGCGCGCTCCGGGTCCAGCGCCAGGTACTGGTCCCAGAGCTGCTGGTGGCGTTCGCTGGCGATCCGGTACAGGCCGTGGCCACGGCGGTCGTCGAGGGCGCTCCCCAGCGCCGACTGGCAGGCCGCCGCGCCCAGCAGCAGCGCTTCGGCGGCGGGGCTGTGGCAGGACAGGTAGTCCAGGGTCGGGCGTATCACGTGCTGGCAAAGATCGTTGGCGGAAATACCCATGACGGCCTCGCGCAAGGTGGATCGGCGGGGCCGGGCAGTTTGGCAGCTTCTATTCCGATGGCCCCGCCGATAGCGGACTTAGCCGCTTGATTTGAAGTGTAGTGAAACAAGTCAGCTGTAAAGGACTGTTTTTAAATTGTTTCCAGCTTTAGAGAACGGCTGATATGCCCGCTGGAAATTAAACCGGCGTGTCCTTGCTTCGCTTGTGCTGGGCGGCATTCTCAGCCCCTGCGCAGGCTGTAGAGGAAGTCGCGGATGATGGCTTTCACTTCATTGGCCGCTTGCCGCTTGTTGCGTGCATCGCGAAGACTCATCGCGGCCTGGGTAAGGAAGCCGTAGAGTTGGCCGACCAGGGTTTCCCGGCGGTAGTCCTTGAGTTCGCCACTGGCCGCCAGTTCGTCCACCAGGCGCCCGACGTAGCGCAGCGTATGGCGCGAGTCGATGCGTTTCCATCGCTCCCAGCCGACGACCGTGATCACCTCCTGCAGCGACAGTTGCCGCTTGCCGCGCGCCATCACGCTGTCGATGAAGGCCTCGGCCAGCGCGGCGGCCTCCGCCCACTTGTCGACCTGCGCCGGCACCCTGTCCAGGTCCTCGGCGATCGTCCGTACCTGGCGTTCGTAGCATTCGGCGAGCAGTTCCTGCTTGCTGCCGAAGTGGTGGTAGAACGCGCCCTTGGTCACGCGCGCCTCGCGGGCGATGGCGTCGATGGAGACGCCGCCATAGCCATGTTCGATGAAGGCGGAGAGGGCGCTTTCCAGCAGCGCCTCGCGGGTCGCCTCGGCATTTTCCTGCTGCCTGCTCTTGACATTCATACTGCTGCCTTCTTACATACCGTCGGTATGTTCATGCTAGCACGCCTGGCGATCCGTCGAGCATTGCGTCCGTCCCGGCTGCTCGAACCCGCACGGCAAAGGAGAGCGCGAATGAGTACCGCAGTGGAGATCGCCTGCCGTGACGGTGTGCGCCTGGCCGGCGACCACTTCCCGGCCGTCGGCGATGCGCAGGGGAGCATCGTGGTGGCCTGCGCGCTCGGCGTCAGGCGCGCCTTCTACCAGCGCTTCGCCGTCCTGGCCGCGGCTTCCGGCTATGAGGTGCTGTTGTTCAGCTACCGCGGCAGCGAAGGCGACGACCCTGCCGTGGCTAGCTATCGCCTGGCCGACTGGGGACGCGAGGACATCGATGCGGCGCTGGCCTGGTGCCGAGCGCGCGCGCCGGAGCTACCGCGCTATTTCGTCGGCCACAGCATCGGCGCGCAGTTGCTCGGTCTGGCTGGTCAGGCCAGCGGATTGAGCGGCGCCGCGTTCGTCGCCGGTTCGTTTCCGTACTGGAGGCGCTGGCGAGGCAGGCAACGCTGGCAGATGTTCGGCCTGTTCTGCGTGGCGGTGCCGCTACTGACCGGACTGCTCCGACGCTTTCCCAGTCGTTTCTTCGGCCTCGGCAGCCTGGATATGCCGAGTCATTTCATGCGCGACTGGGCGCGCTGGGTGCGGCAGCCGGACTACCTCCTGGCACCGCGCTTCGGATTGCAGCGGCAGGGTTACGAGGCGCTGGACATCCCCGTCGCCAGCTTCCTGTTCGAGGACGACGACTACGTGCCGTGGGCTGCGGCGGAAAAGCTTCACCAGGTCTATGCCGCGGCGCACCTGGAGTTGCGTCGCAAGGGACGGGCCGAGGGGGCAGTCGGGCATTTCGGGCTGTTCCGCAACGAGGCGTTGCAGAAGGAGTTGCTCGACTACTTCAGGAAGCTGCCCGACGCGGCGTAAGCCGCGTCCGAGCGTATGGCGTCGTCAGTCGCCGGTGGCGACCGGGCGGCGCGGGTCGGTGATCCACTCGCTCCACGAGCCGGCGTAGAGGCGCGGAAGCGGGAAGCCGGCGAGGCTCAGGGCGAACAGGTTGTGGCAGGCGGTGACGCCGGAGCCGCAGTAGGCGACCAGCTCGTCCACCGGGCGACCGCGCAACAGGGCGGAGAACCGCTGGTGCAATTGTTCCGGCGGAAGGAAGCGGCCGTCGCTGCCAAGGTTGTCGGTGAAGGCGGCGCACTGGGCACCGGGAATGTGCCCGGCGACCGGATCTATGGGCTCGACTTCGCCACGGAAGCGCGGCTGCGCGCGAGCATCGAGCAGCGCCAGTCCGGGTTGGCCCAGTTGGGCCTGGAGGGTGGCGGCGTCGATCAGCAGCGAGGCATCGGGCTGGCCCTGGAAATCGCCGGGTCGAAGGCTGCTTTCGCCATTGGTCAGTGCCAGTCCCGCAGCCTTCCAGGCCGCCAGGCCGCCATCGAGGAGGTAGACCCCATCGCGCTTGCCCAGCCAATGCAACAGCCACCAGGCGCGGGCGGCGAATGCGCCGGGGCCGTCGTCGTAGAGCACCACCTGGCTATCCTGGCGCAGGCCCCAGGCTTGTAGCTTGAGCGCTAGCTCGGTGGGATCCGGCAGCGGATGACGACCGGTCACGCCCTTGCGCACGGGTGCGGAAAGATCCCGTTCGAGGTCGGCGAAATGCGCGCCGGGAATGTGGTTCTCCTGATAGACGCGAGCACCGTAGGACGGGTCTTCGAGGGCGAAACGGCAGTCGAGGACCAGCAGGTCGGGTTCGCTGAGGCGGGCGGCCAGTTGTTGCGCGGTCAGCAGTTGGGCGGACGACATCGCGGACTCCTTGGGTCGGGAAGCAAAGCCGGTGGCGAATGGGTGGATCATGCCCCTTGGACCGCGTCGCGTCATCCCGGCGTCGCGCGGCGAGGCGGAGAAATGGCGAAAGGAAAGGGCTGGCTCCAGGCGAGGAAGATTCCTACTCGGTCATCAGCCTCGCCCGGCAGCGGGGGATTTGTCCAGACATGCAGAATCGGCTCGTTCCGAGATACCCGCTCCTGTGTTCTATCCCTCGGGACGCTTGTCCGATTGGCTTGGCCCGACGCTTGCGCCGGGCTTTTTTTCGCCTCGGCTTTTTCAGGGAATCGCCAGACGGCCGATCCGATCGTTTTCCAGGCTGCCGAAGTAGAGCTGGTCGCCCACCGGCTTCGCCGAGGTGATCATGCGCAGGTGGTGGCCGCTGGTGTCGTGCAGGCTGCGGACGATCCTGCCCTGTTCGTCGATGGCGATGACCAGCCCGTAGGCGGTCGGCTTCGGCAGGAACATGCGCGGCAGCTTGGCCAGCTGCGCCTTCAGCCAGGGATGCCGGTGGAGGAAGTCGGCGTCGGCCTTGCGCGGGGTCGGCAGGGCCACCCAGAAGGTACCCTTGCGGTCGCCCTGGAGGTTGTCCGGCAAGCCCGGCAGGTTGTCGATGAACACCTCGTGCTGGCCGGCCTTCTCGCCTTTCAGCCAGTAGCGGGTGATGCGATAGCGGTAGGTCTCGTTGACCAGTACGAAGTCCTCGTTTGCCGAGAGTGCCACGCCATTGGCGAAGTACAGGTCCTTGAGCAGCACCTCGGTCTTGCCGGTGGACGGGTCGTAGCGCAGCAGGCGGCCGTGCGGTCGGGCCTCGAGCAGGTCGAGGATGTAGTCGGGCTGGTGGAACTTGCTGGAAGCGTCGCTGAAATAGATGCGGCCGTCGCTGGCGATGTCGAGGTCGTCGGTGAAGGCGAAGGGGACGCCGTCGGCCTCGGTGGCGAGGGTTTCCACCTTGCCTTGCGGATCGATGCGCAGCAGGCCTTTCCAGGCGTCGGCGAGGATCAGGTTGCCGGCGGCATCGAAGTCCATGCCCAGCGGGCGGCCGCCGGTGTCGACGAAGGTCTCGACCTTGCCGCTGGCCTCCAGGCGTACCACGCGGCCGTCGGCGAGACCGGCATAGACGCGGCCCTGGCTGTCCACGGCGGTGTCCTCGGGGCCGTGCAACTGGCCCTGGCCAAGCAGCTCGGCCTTCATCAGGGTGTCGTTGGGTTCGAGGACCCCGGTCATCTGCGGAGCGGCCGGAGCATCCCAGGCGAGCGGGTCGATCGGGCTGGTCTTCAGGGCCAGGTAAAGAGCCGCGCCAGCCAGCAGGAGGACGATTATTCCGCTGAGCTTCTTCATGCAGTTCCCTTGTTCGGATTGTCGGACAAAGGGCGGAGTATGGACATTCGCTACGCTCATCGGCAAGCGCGGTGCCGAGCGGAATGCTCGCATGGCGCCAGGCTCTATATAATGCGCCGCACTTGACCAAGGAGATGTTCGTGACCGCGCCCGAAATCCAGTGGATCCGCGATGATGCCAGCCTGGCGCAGCAATGCCGGGAATGGCGCACACAGCCGTACCTCGCGCTCGATACCGAGTTCATGCGCGTCGATACCTTCTATCCCGCGGCCGGTCTGGTGCAGGTGGGCGATGGCCGGCAGGAGTGGCTGATCGATCCGCTGCTGATCCAGGACTGGAGCCCCTTCGCCGAGCTGCTCGAAGACGAGCGGGTGGTGAAGGTGCTGCATGCCTGCAGCGAAGACCTCGAGGTGTTCCTGCGCCTCACCGGCAGCCTGCCGGTGCCGCTGTTCGATACGCAGTTGGCCGCCGCCTATCTCGGCATGGCCCATTCGATGGGCTACTCGAAGCTGGTGAAGGAGGTGCTGGACATCGACCTGCCCAAGGACGAGACCCGTTCCGACTGGTTGCAACGGCCGCTCACCGAGATGCAGATGCGCTACGCCGCCGACGACGTCCAGCACCTCGCCCAGGTCTACCTGGCCCTGGATGCGCGGCTGAGCGAGGAGAAACGCGCCTGGCTGCTGGAGGACGGCGCCGAACTGGTCGCCAACCTCTGCCGCGAGAGCGATCCGCGCGAGGCCTACCGCGAGGTCAAGCTGGGTTGGCGGCTGCGTCCGCAGCAACTGGCGGTGCTCCGCGAACTCTGCGCCTGGCGCGAGGAGCAGGCACGCCTGCGCAACCGGCCGCGCAACCACGTGCTGCGCGAACGCACCCTGTGGCCGCTGGCGCGCCTGCTGCCGAAGAACAAGACCGACCTGGCGGCGATCGAGGACATGCATCCGCGCACCGTGCGCCAGGACGGCGACTTCCTCATCGAACTGATCGCCCAGGCTGCGCGCCTGCCGCAGAGCGAATGGCCCGAGGCGCTGCCCGAGCCGCTGCCGCCGGAGGTCACCCCGCTGCTCAAGAGCCTGCGCGCCATCGGCCAGCGCGAAGCGGAGACCCTGGGCATGGCGCCCGAACTGATGCTGCGCAAGAAAGTCCTCGAGGCACTGCTCAAGAGCGGCTATCCCGACGGTCCCTACGAACTGCCCGATTCCCTCCGCGGCTGGCGCCGCGAACGCATGGGCCAGGCCCTGCTGGACGCCCTGGAGAGCGCATGAAACGAATCTGTTCCGTCTACAAGAGCCCGCGCAAGAGCGAGATGTACCTCTATGTCGACAAGCGCGAGGCGTTGAGCCGCGTGCCCGAGGCCCTGCTGGTGCCGTTCGGCGCGCCGCAACATGTCTTCGACCTGCTGCTCACCCCCGAGCGCCAACTGGCCCGCGAGGATGTCGCCAAGGTCCTGGAGAACATCGAGAAGCAGGGCTTCCACTTGCAGATGCCGCCGGGCGAAGAAGAGTACATCGAGCATCTCCCGGAAGAGTTGCTGCGCATGAACGACCCGCTCTGACGCGAGCCGTACCCCGCTGGCGCCGGCTTCCCGGCGCCACTTTCACGACGTGAAACCCGCTCTGTGCAAGGTTGCGCCTTCGGTGCATGATGTCCGCAAGATGTCGCACGATAGCGGAACCCCTGGCAGCGACCGTGGTCTACCAGCGCCAAACCTGCTGCTCTCGAGGGCTTCCCTCCAGGAGCCGTGATGCATGAAAGAACAATATTCTCCGGCCTGATCGCCAGCCCTTGTCCGGCTTGGCAGTGTGACCCATGCGCTTGCTGATTCTCGAACGTGACCACGCTCTCTATGCCGCGCTGCTGATGGCGGCCGACCCCAGCCTGAAGGTGGTGGCGGGGGACGATCCCCTGCAACTCATCGACGCCGCCAGCGAGTGCTCGATCTGGCTCGGCCAGCCCGACCTGGTGGCGCAGATGCTGCGCCAGGGCGTGCATCCGGTCTGGGTGCAGTCGACCTGGGCGGGCATCACGCCGCTGCTGGCCGCCGACCTGCCGAAGGACTACAGCCTGACACGCGCGGTAGGCATCTTCGGCCAGGTGATGAGCGAATACCTGCTGACCTATATGCTCGCCCACGAGCGCCAGTTCCTCGGTCGCCTGGCCAGCCAGGTCGGTTCGCAATGGGATAGCCGCACGCCTGGCGGGTTGCGTGGCCGGCAGGTGGTGATCGTGGGCACCGGGGAGATCGGCCAGGCGGTGGCGCATACCCTGTCCGGCTTCGGCATGGACCTGACCGGGGTGGCGAAGAATCCGCGTTCGCTGGTGCCGTTCAACCGCATGGGGTCGCTCGACGACCTCGGTCGCCTGGTGGAGACGGCCGACTACCTGATCAACCTGCTGCCCGACACCCCCGATACCCACGACATCTACGACCGTGCGCTGTTCGCCCGGCTCAAGCCCACGGCGCTGTTCATCAATGCCGGGCGTGGTGTCGCGGTGGTGGACGCCGACCTGGTGGCGGCACTGGAGAACAACCAACTGGCCGGCGCGGTGATCGACGTCTGCCGCGAAGAGCCGCTGCCGGCCAACCACCTGTTCTGGCATACCCCGCGCCTCTTGCTGACCGGGCACACCGCCGCGCCGACCCTGCCGGGGGCGATGGTCGAACTGTTCCGCGACAACCTCGCGCGCTTCTGGGCGGGTACCGCCATGCGCGGCGAGGTGGACTTCGCTCGCGGCTACTGAGCCGCGTTCCCTCAGGCGGCGAGCGGGAGCAGCGGGTTCACCTCGACGGTGATGTGCACCAGTTCCTCATGCTCGGCCAGGCGGCGCTTGAAATAGTCGGCGCTGCCTTCCTCGGTGGTCAGCAGACTCAGCAGGCAGGCGTACTTGCCCTGGCCGACCTGCCACAGGTGCAGGTCGAGCAGTTCCGCCGGCAGCGGGCTGCTGGCGATCGCCGCGCGGATTTCCGCAGCCACCGGCGCGTCCATCTGCGCATCCAGCAATACCCGGCTGCTCTGCCGGATCAGGCCGCATGCCCAGACACTGACCAGTACCGCGCCGACGATACCCATCAGCGGGTCCAGCCAGGCCGCGTTCCACAGCAGGCCGCCGGCCAGCGCGACGATCGCCAGCAGCGAGGTGGCGGCATCCGCCAGCACGTGCAGGTAGGCGGCGCGCAGATTCAGATCGTGCCGGTGGGCATGATGGTCGTGGTGGTGGTGGTGGTGGTGGTGGTGGTGGTGCGAGTGGCCGTGCCCGTGGTGGGCATGGCCGTCGCGCAGCAGCCAGGCGCAGGCGAGATTGACCAGCAGGCCGAGCGCGGCGACCAGCATCGCCTGCTGGTAGTGGATCGGGCTGGGGTCGAGCAGGCGTTCGACCGATTGGTAGAGCATCAGCCCGGCCACCAGCAGAAGCAGCAGGGCGCTGGTGTAGCTGCCGAGCACCTCGATCTTCCAGGTACCGAAGCTGAAGCGCGGGTCGTTGGCATAGCGCCGCGCGGCGCCGTAGGCGAGTACCGCAAGACCCAGGGCCAGGGCATGGGAGCTCATGTGCCAGCCGTCGGCGAGCAGGGCCATGGAGTTGAACAGCCAGCCGCCGGCGATTTCCGCGACCATCATGCAGGCGGTGAGCAATACCGCCCAGCGCGTGTTGCGCTCGGCCAGCGGGTTGCCCTGGTCGAACCGATGGGAATGGCGCAGGGGCTGGGTAGTCGGGGTGCCGGGCATTTGCTACTGTCCTGTCGAGACGTCGAAAATATACTATACCCCAGTATATTACCTTGAGGAGAGAGCGGTGGCCCATACCATCCATGGGAAGAAGAAGCTCCTGGCGCGGGTGCGCCGCATCGCCGGGCAGACCCGGGCGCTGGAGCAGGCGCTGGAAGAGGGCAGCGAATGCGCGGCGGTGCTGCAACAGATCGCGGCGATCCGCGGTGCGGTGAACGGCCTGATGAACGAAGTGCTGGAGGGGCACATCCGCGAACACCTCGGCGCCGAGCAGGCGAGCGCGGAGCAGCGTCGCGAAGACCTGGAGCTGGTGGTGACCGCGCTGCGCTCCTACCTGAAGTAGCCATGTGCCGGCCGGTGCTTGGCCTGGAAGGGGCGGGGGACTAGACTATCGCGCCTTTTCACCAGCCCCCGATGCCATGGCCGCCAAAGTCGAACCCTTCTGGAAACGCAAGACCCTCGCCCAACTCGACCAGGACGAGTGGGAGTCGCTGTGCGACGGTTGCGGCTTGTGCTGCCTGCAGAAGCTCGAGGACGAGGACGACGGCAGCGTCTACTACACGCGTATCGCCTGCAAGCTGCTCGACCTGCAAAGCTGCCGCTGCACCAACTACGCCGAGCGCATCCGTTTCGTCCCCGACTGTATCCAGCTCACCCCGGCGCAGGCCGACGAGTTCCAGTGGTTGCCGCCGACCTGCGGCTATCGCCTGGTTGCCGAAGGCAAGGACCTGCCGCTCTGGCACCACCTGGTCTGCGGCGACCCGGAGCGGGTCCACAAGGAACGCATTTCCCAGTCCGGGCGCATGCTCAGCGAGACCCAGGTGGCCGAGGACGACTGGGAGGACTACCTGATCTTCCGCGCCGGCTGAGCTCGCGTCCGTCGCACTTCCTTACCTTGTGAAATGATATGTATTATCATTCGCATATTTGCAAGGGACTTCCGTATCCGACGGAAGCGGGGAGGCGAGGTGTTGCAGCGGGTCAACGGCGCGGGGGGCGCCGCCGGAGGATGCACGGATGGATGAGCGCTTCCGTGGTTCCGTCTCGCATGCCTATCAGGCGTTCCATGGCGAGTTGCTGCGCTTCCTGCGCAAGCACCTGGGCAGTTCGGCGGACGCCGCCGACCTCGCCCAGGATACTTTCGCCCAGTGGCTGAAATGGCCGGGCCGGCAATCGGTCGAGCAGCCGCGCGCATTTCTTTTCCAGATCGCCCGCAACCTGTTGCGCGACCATTGGCGCCGGCAGCAGAGCCGCGGCCAGGATCTCGACCGGCCGGCGGCGAACGACGAACCCGCCGCGCTGGAAGGCGAGGCGGCCGGGCCGGGGGAGCGTTTCGAACAGCAGCAGCGCCTCAGCCACCTGGCGGCCGCGCTGGCCGAGCTGCCGCCGCGGCGGCGCGAAGCGTTCGTCCTGCACAAGTTCGACGGCCTGTCCCAGGTCGAAGTGGCCGAGCGCATGGGAATCTCCCTGAGCATGGTGGAAAAGCACATCGCCAGCGCCTTGCTGCACTGCAAGCGGCGGCTTGGCCAGGGAGGCGAAGGATGAAGCCGCTGGAACGACTGGAACCGCTGTTCGCAGACGAAACCGAAGAGGACATCGATCACCGCGCCGCCTACTGGTTCAGCCGGCGTCGTTCCGGGCATTTCAGCGCTGCCTGCCGGGCCGAGCTGGAGGATTGGCTACGCGCCGATCCGCGCCATCGCGAAGCGCTCGAGGGCATGGAGCGGCTCTGGCGCGAGTTCGACGGCCTGCCGCGCCCGGCGCTGAACGATATTCCCGAGCCGGTGCCGGCCTGGCGCCTGCCACGGGCGCTGGCGGCGGCGTTCTTCGTGTTCTGCGCGCTGCTCGTCGCCACCCTGTTCTGGCGCGACCAGTCGCTCGGACCGAACCTCGCCTACGGCACGGCACCTGGCGAGCAGCGCGAGGTGGTCCTGGCGGACGGATCGAAGCTGTTCCTCGACGTCGATACCCAGGTGCAGGTGCGTTACGCCGAGCGCACCCGCGACGTGCTGTTGAAGAAAGGCGAGGTGTTCTTCGTGGTCAGCCACGATCCGGCCCGGCCTTTCCGGGTCGGCAGCGGCGACAGCCGGGTCACCGTACTCGGTACCCAGTTCAGCGTCCGGCGCAACGCGCAGGCCCTCGCCGTGGCGGTGAAACAGGGGCGCGTGGCGTTGCAGCCGTCCCTGGAGAAGGATGCCGAACATGTGCTGCTGGCTGGCGACAGCGCGCGCCTGGACCTCGTCGACCAGCGCCTGGAACTCGGCCATGTGGCGCCGGAGCAGGTCGCCAGTTGGCGCGATGGGCAACTGGTGTTCCGCGACAAGCCGCTGGGCGAACTGGTGGAGGAACTGTCGCGCTATCGTGCCGCGCCGATCCGCCTGGGAGATCCCCGGCTTGCCGGCAAGCGGGTCTCCGGTACGGTGCGGATCGCCCGCCCCGACGATTTTCTCCTCGCCCTGCCGGCGCTATTGCCGGTGCGGGTGCAGCCGCAGGCTGGTGGCGAGGTGCTGATCCTGGCGCGCTGAGGCGCGTCGTCAGCATTAATGAAAATATTTTTCATTCGCATATGTGGGTTTTTCTCCCTGCTGCGTCTTCTCTGCTGTCCGTCGCCGCTGCCGGCGACATCCAGCAGTCACTTGGGGAGAGTTCCAGCATGACCTTGCCTTTCACCCGCGCCGCCTGGCGCCCGCTGTGTTCCGCCGCCGTGCTCGGCGCCGCGTTGTGGGCCGCCGGCGCCAGCGCTGCCGAACGACGCTTCGACCTGCCGGCGCAGCCGCTGGCCGCCTCGCTGTCGCGCCTGGCGCAGCAGGCGCAGGTCCAGGTGCTGTTCGACGAGTCGCTCCTGCGGGGCCTGCGCGCTCCGGCGCTGAGCGGCAGCTACGGGGTGCGCGAGGCGCTGGAGCGGTTGCTGGTTGGTTCCGAGCTGGAGCTGGTGGAGGCGGGCGGCGGCTACGTGGTGCGCCGGCGCCAGGTCGATGCCTACAGCGACAACGCTCTGCAACTGGACGCGCAGACCATCGTCGGCAACGGTCGCGAAGTGGACGCCAGCAACGTCGGCCGTTCGACCCTGACCCGGCGGGATATCGAACGCCAGCAGGCGGACAACATCCCCAGCCTGCTGCAGACCCTGCCCGGAGTGACCATGGGCGGCTCGCCCAAGCCGGGTGGACAGACCACCAACATCTGGGGCCTGGGCGACGCCGAGGACGTGCCCTATACCCTGGACGGCGCGCAGAAGAGCGGCTTCGAGCGCTATCAGCAGGGCACAGTGTTCATCGAACCGGAAATGATCAAGCGCATCGAGGTGGAGAAGGGACCGCACTCGGTGTTCACCGGCAATGGCGGCTTCGGCGGCACCGTGCACATGGAGACCAAGGACGCGCCGGACCTGCTGCGCGAAGGCCGCGACGTCGGCGCCATGCTCAAGTACGGCTATCACTCCAACGACCAGCAGAAGATATACTCCGGCGCCGTGTTCGGTCGCAGCGAAGACCGCCGCGTCGATGCCCTGCTCTACCTCAACGGCCGCGACGGCCGCGACATGAAGCTGGCCGACAACCTGCCGCTGTCGCCCACCGACTACCCGATCAACCCCAAGCGCCTGCCCAACAGCGCCCAGGACGAGAAGACCGGCCTGTTCAAGCTCAACCTGCACCCCACCGAGGAGCACGACCTGGGTTTCACCTACCTGCGCTCGAAAAGCTCGCGCTGGACGCCGTTCTCCGCCAGCAGCTACCCGACCCCGCCGAGCCAGTGGACCATCGACCGCTACGGCTACGAGCTGGGCCTGACCCGCCTGCTGGCCCACCGCGATACCACCGACACCACCTGGACCGGCAAGTACAACTACCATCCGCTGGACAACCCCTGGATCGACCTGCAACTGAGCTATTCCGACGCCCGCACCGAGCAACTCGACCGTCGCGAGGACACCGCCTTCTACCAGCTCGCCACCGGTGGCAAGCGGATGCGTACCGAGTACCAGGACAAGGTCCTGGAACTGCGCAACACCAGCCGTTTCGATTCCGGAGCGCTACAGCACGAGCTGACCCTGGGCGCGGCGCTGCACAAGCACAAGCGCGACATCCTCATGCACATGCCGGGCAAGACCTACGAGACCCCGCGCTACAACTACGGCTGGCTGCAACCGGCATTCATGCCGGCCGGCAAGCAGGACACGCAGAGCTTCTACATCCAGGACGCGATCACCTACGGCAGCCTGACCGTCACCCCATCGATGCGCTTCGACAGCGTGCGCAACGACGGCCAGGCCAACCTGGCGCCGATCTACGACAATCCCAAGCTCGGCCATGACTATCGCGCCCAGACCTACTCCGGCTGGTCGCCGCGGCTGTCGGTGTTCTGGACCGCGACGCCGAACCTGGCGTTCTTCGCCGACTACACCGAGACCTGGCGAGCGCCGGTGATCGACGAGCAGTACGAAGTGCAGAACAGTTCGACCATCGGTGGCAGCAGCCGCGACCTGGACGCCGAGCGCATCCATGCGATCCGTGGCGGCAGCGTGATCAACCTGCCGGACCTGCTGGTCGCCGGCGACAGCCTGCAGATCCGCACCACGTTGTTCCAGAACCGCATCAAGGACGAGATATTCCGCACCCGCAGCGTCGGCTGCCGCCAGCAGTCGATCGACAACGGCAGTATCGGTGGTAGCTGCGGCGACATGCTGCCGCTGAGCAACTACCGCAACCTGCCGGGCCTGACCATCAAGGGCTTCGAGATCGAGAGCTTCTACGACAGCCAGCGGCTGTTCGGCAGCCTGTCCTACTCGTGGATGACCGGCAAGCACGATGGGGCCTACAGCAATCCCTGGGGACCGAACGTGTGGGCGCGCGACATCCCGCCGCCGAAGTGGGTGGCCATGCTCGGCCTGAAGGTTCCGGAATGGGATGCCAAGCTCGGCTGGCAGGGCGAGTTCGTGCGCAAGACCGACCGCCTGCCCAGCGATCGCTACAGCGGCGGGATGGGTACCGGTTCCGGCGATATCTACTGGGATCACGCGGCCAACGACAGCTACGACACTCATCGGCTGTTCGCCGAGTGGGTCCCGGCCAAGCTGGGCCTGAAGGACACCCGCATCGACTTCACCGTGGACAACCTGTTCAACCGCTCCTATCGCCAGCCGCTGGGCGGCGACCTGGTCTACAGCCAGGGACGCAACGCCAAGATCAGCGTCACCCAGTTCTTCTGAGGGGCGTCAGCGCACCGAACCGATGCGCCGGGTGTCCTCGGCATACCAGACGGCGAACACCCGGCCGACCAGGTCGGCGCGCGGTACGTAGCCCCAGTAGCGGCTGTCGTTGGAGTTGTCGCGGTTGTCGCCGAGCATGAAGTATTGGCCGGCGGGGACGGTCCGCTCGGCCATGCGCAGGGAGTCCGGCTGGCGCAGCGCCTGTTGCGCCAGGTAGGGCTCCGTCACCGGGCGCTCATTGACGTAGAGCCGGCCGCCATCGATCCGCACGCGATCGCCGGGTATCCCGGCGATGCGCTTCACATAGGCGATGCTGCGCTGCGGCGGGAAGCGGAACACCACCAGGTCGCCGACCTGCGGGTCGGCGAAGGCGTAGCGCGCGGCGTTGGCGAGGATGAAGTCGCCCTGTTGCAAGGTCGGTTCCATCGAGCGCGAAGGGATCTTGTACAGCGCCACGCCGAGGAGCCGTGCGCGCGGGTCGAGACTGGCGGTGCCGAACGGATTCGCCAGGTAGACGGCCAGCATGATCGCGGCGAGCAGGCCCATGGCGGGCCAGAAGCGTCGTTTCACGAAGGTTCCCTTTTTCGTGGCGGAAGGCCGGCGTCGCCGGCCCCCGCGGTGGTCATACCAGGCCGAGGACCTTGAGCAGGAAGGCGTATTCCAGCGCCACGTCCTTCAGCCCCTGGTAGCGGCCGCTCATGCCGCCGTGGCCGGCGCCGAGGTCGGTCTTGAGCAGCAGCAGGTTGGCGTCGGTCCTGGTCGCCCGCAGTTTCGCCACCCACTTGGCGGCTTCCCAGTACTGCACGCGGCTGTCGTTGTAGCCGGCGACCACCAGCAGGTGCGGGTAGTCCTGGGCCCTGACGTTCTCGTAGGGCGCGTAGGCGGCGATCCGCGCATGCACCTCGGGCTCCTGCGGGTTGCCCCACTCATCGTATTCGGTGACGGTCAGCGGCAGGTCCGGATTGAGCATGCTGTTCAGCACGTCGACGAAAGGCACCTCGGCGATGGCCGCGCCGAACAGTTGCGGGCGCTGGTTGAGCACCGCGCCGATCAACAGCCCGCCGGCGCTGCCGCCGCTGATGGCGAGACCCTCGGGACGGCAGTAGCCCTCGGCGAGCAGGTGCTCGGCGCAGGCGATGAAGTCGTCGAAGCTGTTCTGCTTGTGTTCCAGCTTGCCGGCCCGGTACCAGGCTTCGCCCAGTTCGCCGCCGCCACGGACATGGGCGATGGCGAAGACGAAGCCGCGTTCGAGCAGGCTCAGGCGGGCGTGGGAGAACCAGGGATCGAGGCTATGCCCGTAGGCGCCGTAGCCATAGAGATAGAGCGGCGCGGGGCGCCCGGCGGCGATGCCGTCGAGGACTTCCTTGCGCGCCACCAGGCTGACCGGCACCTGCGTGCCGTCGCCGCTGCTGGCCCAGATGCGCCGGCTGGCGTAGGCGTCGGCGTCGAATGGGCCTTCCACCGGGGTCTGCTTGAGGACGGTCTGCGTGCCATCGGCGAGGTTCAGCTGGCGTACCTGCGCCGGACGGTTCAGGGCCTCGTAGCGCAGTCGCACGCAGGGGCTGTCGAATTCCAGGCTGTCCTGCACGTAGAGGCTGTAGGCGGCGTCCGGCAACTGCACGCGGTAGGCCGGCAGGCCCTGCGGTTGCACCTCGATAACCGGCAGGCCGCCGTCGCGCAGGCCGAGGATCACCGCCTCGGCGTTCAGGCTGACATCTTCCAGGGTCCGCTGCGGGTCGTGGGCCACGCGCAGTTGCCAGTGCTCGCAAGTCGGCCGCGACTCCTCGGCCTGGTAGAGGGCGAAGTTGATCCCCGCCTGGTTGCTGCGGATCAGCCACAGGCCCCGGCCGTCGAGGCGACCGTGGTCGGGGTAGTACTCGTGGCCTTCCTCGCGCGGCGCCAGGCAACGGAACGTTCCCTGCGGCTGGTCGGCGTCGAGCACCCAGGCCTCGCTGGTGGTCTTGCTGTTGAGCAGGAGGATCAGCTGGCGTTCCGAGCTGGAGCGGTAGCAGTGCAGGAAGAAGCGCCCGTCGCCTTCCTCGAACACCAGCTCGGCGCCGGCCTCGCCCAGGCGGTGGCGATAGAGCTTGTGCGGGCGGTGGGTGTCGTCCAGTTCGCCGAAGAACAGCGTGCGGTTGTCGTTGGCCCAGGTCAGGCTGCCGTCGCAGTCCTCGAAGGGCAGGGCCTGCACCGCGCCGCTGGCGAGGTCCTTGACGAACAGGCGGTAGATCTCGTCGCCGCTGGTGTCCAGGCTGTAGGCCAGCAGGCTCTGGTCGGGGCTGATGCTGAAGGCGCCGAGGGAGAGGAAGCCGCCGTCGGCCAACTGGTTGGGATCGAGCAACAGTTGCTCGGCGCCTTCGTCGACCGCCAGGCTGCCGTCCGCCGGACGCGGGCAGCGGTAGTGGCGCGGGTATTCGTCGCCGGCGGTGGTGCGCTGGTAGTACAGCCACGGACCCCACGGACTGGGCAACGACAGGTCGGTCTCGCGGATGCGTCCCCTGATCTCCTCGAACAGGGTCTCGCGCAACCCGGCCTGGTCGGCCAGTTCGCTATCCAGGTAGGCGTTCTCGGCCTTCAGGTAGTCGAGCACCTCCGGGGCGTCGCGCTCCTCCAGCCAGGCGTAGGGGTCGCTTCCGGCGTCGCGGCGGGCGATGGGGGGCTGCGGATGGGGCATCGGGAATCCTCGTCGATCCGGCCATGCGCGAGGCCGGGAAATCTGAATAAAACTGGCGGCGCGGCGCCCGCCATCGGTGGGTAGGCGCGTCGGCATGCAAAAGCGGCTATCATAAGCCCCCCATCACCGCTATCGCCACGCACGCCGCATGAATGAACAAGACTATCTGATCGCCTGGGGCGCCTACGCCATCGCCGGACTCGGCCTGATGCTGGTGTTCTGGCTGATGACCGGCTGGATGTGGCGCTGGCTGCGCGAACCCCTGCGGCTGATCGTCTTCATCCTGCTGTTCACGCCGACTCCGGTGGACCCGCAGAACGACCTCTACGCCCCGGCCATCGCCATCACCGCGCTGGATGTCGTGTTCAAGGTCGGCAACAACGCCTGGCGCGCGGTCTCTGACCTGGCCCTGGTGGCGCTGCTCGGTTTCGGCCTGTACCTGCTGATCGCCGCCATCCGCTGGCCGCTGGAGCGGGCCTGGAAGAATCGTCGGCATCCGTCGCAGGACGCCGAGGACGAGCCGACCCTGCGGCAGATGATGCAGCCCGAGTTGATGCCGGACGTCGACACCCGCACCGACGAGCACGGCGACCGGCGCATGCGCATCGAGCCGCGCCTGTAGCCTTTCGCGACGAAATCCATTCTTGCGCTACGCCCGGCAGGCGTTCAGCATGAGGCGAGGCCTATGTCGGGATTTCCCATGGATTGCGTGTTCTGCGCCATAGCGGGTGGCCGCGAGCCGGCGCACAGACTCTTCGAGGACGAGCATTTCATCGTCCTGCTGGACATCTTTCCGCTGCGACCGGCGCACGTGCTGATCGTAGCCCGCGAGCACGCCCCGCACCTGAGCGATCTTTCCGCCGCCGCCCGCGACGCCCTCCTGGCGCTCGCCGAGCGTATCGGTCGCGCATTGCGCCGGGCCGGTTTCGGCGTGGAAGGCATCAACCTGTTGCTCAACGATGGCGTGGCGGCCAACCAGCACGTGGCGCACCTGCATCTGCACCTGATTCCCCGGCGTCGCGGCGACCTGCCGCGACTGCTCTGGCGCGCCCTGACCCGTTTCCTGCCGGTCGGTCGCGCGAGCCTGCAGGCGCGTCTGCAGCGGGAACGAGAACTACTACGTACAGCCTTGCTCAGGGAGGTTTGAGCCATGTGTGAACTATTGGGCATGAGCGCCAACGTCCCGACGGACATCGTCTTCAGCTTCACCGGACTGATGCAGCGCGGCGGCGGTACCGGCCCGCACCGCGACGGTTGGGGCATCGCCTTCTACGAAGGACGCGGCGTGCGGCTGTTCCAGGACCCGCTGGCGAGCGTCGATTCGGAGGTGGCGCGGCTGGTGCAGCGCTTCCCGATCAAGAGCGAGACGGTCATCGGGCACATCCGCCAGGCCAACGTCGGCAAGGTCGGGCTGAGCAACACCCACCCCTTCATCCGCGAACTCGGTGGGCGCTACTGGACCTTCGCGCACAATGGCCAACTGGCCGACTTCCAGCCCAAGCCCGGTTTCTACCGCCCGGTCGGCGAGACCGACAGCGAGGCGGCCTTCTGCGACCTGCTGAACCGCGTGCGCCGGGCTTTCCCCGAGCCGGTGCCGGTGGAGGTGCTGTTGCCGGTGCTGATCTCGGCCTGTGACGAATATCGCAAGAAAGGTGTGTTCAATGCCCTGATCAGCGACGGCGACTGGCTGTTCACCTTCTGCTCCAGCAAACTCGCCTACATTACCCGCCGTGCGCCATTCGGCCCGGCGCGGTTGAAGGATGCCGACCTGACCGTGGACTTCCATGCGGAAACCACGCCGGACGATGTGGTCACGGTGATCGCCACCGAGCCGCTCACCGACAACGAGAACTGGACCTTGCAGCAGAGCGGCGAGTGGGTCCTCTGGTGGGGCGGCGAGGTGTTGGCCAAGGGGCGGGTCTGAATCGCCGCCGTGAACGAGGAGAGCGCATGTTCCGCAGTTACCTGAGACTGCTGCTGTTCACCCTGGGCCTGCTGCTCGGGGTGCAGGTGCCCGGTTTCATCGACGACTACGCCAAGCGCGTCGACGCCCATCGCCTGGAGGCCGCGCAGAACATCCAGGGCTTCCAGCAGACCGCCGGGCAGTTCTTCAACGGTAGCCTGGAGGAACTGGTCAGGCATTACCGCAGCAACAGCGATCCGGTGTTCCAGCGCGACGGCGAGAACCTCGACCGCCTGATGCGTCGCGCGCGCATGCTCGACGCTGAGTGGCAGGCCATGCAGGGTCCCTGGTACGCCCGCGCCTGGCACATGCTGCGCGCACCGAACCATGAGTTGCTGATGGAAACCTATGCCAGCTACAGCTACCAGGTCCTGCTCAAGCCCGAGGTGATCGCCTGGGGCCTGGGCTGCGCCTTGCTGGTCGCCTGGATCGCCGAGCTGATCGTGTATTCGCTGGCCTCGCTGTTCGGCTTCGGCGAAGACCGCCGCACCCGCGAGCGTCACTGGAGCTGAGGCGCGACTCAGGCCGCCGCCAGTTCCAGGAATGCCCTGATCACCCGTAGGCCGCGGCGCTTCTCCAGGCAGCCGATCAGGTGGCGGTTGGTCAGCTCGGGACCGACCAGCGGCACCGCGCGAACCCGCGGATCGTTGCCGACCTCCAGGGAAGACACCACGCCGACGCCCAGTTCGGCGGCCACCGCTTCGGTCACCGCTTCCCGGCTGTCCAGCTCCAGCAGCACCCGCGGCTGCACGCCCTGCTCGGCACAGGCGCGGTCGAAGGTGCGGCGGGTGATCGAACCGGGTTCGCGCAGCACCATGATCTGCTGGTCGAGCTCTTCCAGCGGTACGCCTTCGTTGCGTTCGCACCAGGGATGCTGGCGAGGCAACAGGGCGCAGATACGCGAATTCACCAACTCCTCCAGGAACAGCCCGGGACGCGCCTCGACCTCGGTCAGCACGGCGACGTCGACGTGTTCGCTGAGCAGCGCCGCGAGGGTCTCCTGGGCGTTGCCCAGACGCAGGTTGACGGTGATTCCCGGATAGCTCGCGCGCAGCCGGGCGAGCATCGGCATCACCAGGTGCGGGCCGTCGGCGGCGACTTCGAGGCGGCCGGAGACCAATTGTCGATTGGCGTCGAGCAGGGCCTCGGCTTCTTCCTCCAGGGCGAACAGGGTGCGCGTGATCGCCACCAGGCGCGAGCCCTCCTCGGTCAGTTCGATGCGCCGGGCGGTGCGCCGGAACAGGGTGACCTGGTAGTGCTCCTCGAGTGCCTTGACGTGTCCGGTCACCGCCGGTTGGCTGATGCACAGGCGCTCGGCGGCGCGGGTGAAACTGCCTTCGCGGGCCACGGCGTCGAAGGCGCGGAGCTGGAAGAGATTCATGGTATCGGCCTGGCTTATGGCTGGCATCGGAACAAACAATTTGAACGATAGTAGCGCGGCGCTCACCTTATGTCTCCAGGCTTCCCTGGAACGCCGGCGCGGAACGACCGCCCGGACCGCGAAGCCCGATCCGGTTTCTTTGGCCGATTCCCGCAGAGGAAATGAGCATGAGCACTGCCGAACGCGCACCCATCCTGCTGACCCCCGGTCCGCTGACCACCTCCTACCGTACCCGTCGGGCGATGATGGTCGACTGGGGCTCCTGGGACAGCGATTTCAACGAACTCACCGCCAGCGTCTGCCAGCGCCTGCTGAAGATCGTAGGCGGCGAAGGCAGCCACACCTGCGTACCGTTGCAGGGCAGCGGCACCTTCGCCGTGGAAGCGGCGATCGGCACCCTGGTGCCGCGCGACGGCAAGGTCCTGGTGTTGATCAACGGTGCCTACGGCAAGCGCCTGGCGAAGATCTGCGAGGTTCTGCAACGGCCCTTCAGCACCTTCGAGACCGAAGAGAACGTGCCGACCACCGCCGCTGACGTCGAGCGTCTGCTGGCCGCCGATCCGGCGATCAGCCATGTGGCGCTGATCCACTGCGAGACCAGCACCGGCATCCTCAATCCGCTCGAGGCCATCGCCAAGGTCGTCGAGCGTCACGGCAAGCGCCTGATCGTCGATGCCATGAGCTCCTTCGGGGCGATCGGGATCGATGCCCGGAAAGTTCCGTTCGATGCCTTGATCGCCGCCTCCGGCAAGTGCCTGGAGGGCGTCCCCGGGATGGGCTTCGTCTTCGCCCGCAGCGCCGCCCTGGAAGCCAGCGCCGGCAACTGCCACTCCCTGGCCATGGACCTGCAGGACCAGCACGCCTATATGCGCAAGACCGGGCAGTGGCGCTTCACCCCGCCGACCCATGTGGTCGCCGCCCTGCACGAAGCGCTCAGCCAGTACGAAGAGGAGGGCGGCCTGCCGGCGCGCCAGCGGCGCTACGCGAGCAATTGCGAAACGCTGCTCGGCGAGATGGCCCGGCTCGGTTTCCGCAGCTTCCTGCCGGCGGAAATCCAGGCGCCGATCATCGTTACCTTCCACGCGCCGCGCGATCCGCGCTACCGCTTCGCCGACTTCTACCAACGCGTGCGGGAGAAGGGCTTCATCCTCTATCCGGGCAAGTTGACCCAGGTGGAAACCTTCCGCGTCGGCTGCATCGGCCACGTCGACGCCGCGGAGATGCGGCAGGCGGTCGCCGCCATCGGCGAGGCGCTGCGCGAACTGGAAGTCCTCGAGATCTGAACTGAACGACAACGAGCAGAAAAGGGTTCACGACAATGAATTACAACCAGCCAGCCACCCTCCAGGCCGCCATCCTCGACTGGGCGGGAACCGTAGTCGATTTCGGCTCCTTCGCGCCGACCCAGATCTTCGTCGAGGCTTTCGCCGAATTCGGCGTCCAGGTCAGCCTGGAGGAAGCGCGCGGTCCGATGGGAATGGGCAAGTGGGACCACATCCGCACCCTCTGCGACATCCCGGCGATCGCCGAGCGCTACCGCGCCGTCTTCGGCCGCCTGCCCAGCGACGACGATGTCACCGCCATCTACGAGCGCTTCATGCCGCTGCAGATCGAAAAGATCGCCGAACATTCGGCGCTGATCCCCGGCGCCCTGCAGGCGATCGCCGAACTCCGCGGGATGGGCCTGAAGATCGGTTCCTGTTCCGGTTATCCGGCGGTGGTGATGGAGAAGGTGGTAGCCCTGGCCGAGACCAACGGTTACGTCGCCGACCACGTGGTGGCCACCGACGAAGTGCCCAACGGCCGGCCATGGCCGGCCCAGGCGCTGGCCAACGTGATCGCCCTGGGGATCGACGATGTGGCGGCCTGCGTGAAGGTCGACGACACCTGGCCGGGTATCCTCGAAGGGCGCCGCGCCGGGATGTGGACGGTGGCGCTGACCTGCTCGGGCAATGCCCTGGGCCTCACCTACGAGCAGTACAAGGCGCTGCCGGCGGCCGAACTGGAGCGCGAGCGGACGCGTATCGAACAGATGTTCGAAGGTTCGCGTCCGCACTACCTGATCGAGACCATCGCCGAGCTGCCGGCGGTGGTCCGCGACATCAATGCGCGCCTGGCGCGCGGCGAGATGCCGCAGGGTAACTGAGCCACGTCTGTGCCGAGGCCGCCGCGGGCAACCGCGGCGGCCTCGGTTTTCTAACCGGCGTCCGGGTGCCCCAGGCGAGTCTTGAGGAAGTCGATGAACGCGCGGACCTTCGACGGCAGGTGGCGGGTCGGCGGATAAACGGCATGCACGCCCTGGAGCGGAAACCCGTGGTCCGCCAGCAGGCGTTGCAGTGCGCCGCAGCGCAAGTCGGCCTGCACCAGCCAGTCCGGCAGCACGGCGATACCCAGGCCGTCGAGGGCAAAGGCGCGCAGGGCCGCGGCGTTGTCGGCCAGCAGCATGGGATGGCGCGGTCCGCGGTAGCTGCGCAGGGCGCCGTCGGGGGCGCGTACTTGCCAGGGCAGGGAGTCCGCCAGCCGGCTGTGACCGAGATTCTGCAGGCGCTCCAGACTCTCCAGGTCGGTCGGCGGCGGTTCGCCGAGCGCCGCCAGGCAGGCCGGGCTGGCCACCGCCAGGACCTCGAAGCTGGCCAGTTGCACCGCATGGTGGGTGGAGTCCTCCAGGCGCCCCAGGCGGATCGCGACGTCGAAGCGTTCGCCAATCAGGTCGGCATGCAGCGATGAGGTCGACAATTGTACCTGCAACGCCGGGTGCAGCCGGGCGAATGCCTGCAGGGCCGGCACCAGTTGGCGCAGGCCGTATTCCTGGGTGGTGGTGACGCGCAGGCTGCCACGCAGTTCGCCATGCTCGGCGCGGGCGTCGTCGATGGCCAGGCGCGCCTCGTCGAGCACCTTCACGCAGCGCTGGTAGAAGCGTTCGCCAGCATCGGTCAGGGCCATCCGCCGGGTGCTGCGGCTGAGCAGAGAAACGCCCAGCTCGGCCTCCAGCCGCTTGAGGTTGAAGCTGACTACCGCACGCGTCTGGCCGAGGGTGTCGGCGGCGGCGCTGAGGGAACCGCAGTCGACCACGGCGCGAAAGGTTTCGAAGCGGTCGAGGCTGACCATGGAAGGCGACCCTATTGTCAAATTCGATTTGACAGTCTATGCGCGATTAGCCTCTCCAGATAGCGCGAGCGCCTCGCTATGCTCCCCGGCAAACCTCCGGAGCGCCCATGAATCAACCGTCCCGCCTGGCCACTTTGTACCTGCTGGGGTTCGCCCTGGACCTGGTGAACATCTTCATCGCCAGCGTCGCCTACCCGGACATCGGGCGTTCCCTTGGCGCTTCGGTGGCGACCCTGGCGTGGATCGGCAACACCTACCTGCTCGGCTTGACCCTGGTGATTCCGTTGAGCGTCTGGCTCGCTTCGCGCCTGGGAGAACGGCGACTGATGCTGCTGGCACTGGCCGGTTTCGCCAGCGCTTCGCTGGGTTGCGGCCTGGCTGGATCGGCGGCGACGTTGATCGTCTGGCGCCTGTGCCAGGGGTTGGCCGGCGGGTTGCTGATCCCCCTCGGCCAGGCCATGGCCTATCGGAATGTCCCGGCGTCGGCACGGGCCGGCCTGACCGCACGGGTGATGCTGGTGGCGCTGATCGTTCCCGCCGTGGCGCCTGCCCTCGGCGGCTGGCTGGTGGACAGCCTGTCCTGGCGTGGGATCTTCTTCGCCAGCGTGGCGCCGGCGCTGCTGGTGCTGGCCCTGGCGATGCGCTGGCTGCCCAGGCACAAGCATGCGGCGCAGCGCCTGGACCTGCGCGGCCTGCTGCTCGGCTCGGCGGCGCTGGCCACGCTGCTGGTGGCGCTCGCCTGGCTGGGATCGCCCGGCGGCGGCGGGCGTGGCCTGCTCCTGGCGCTGCTGGCCTGCGTGCTGGGCTGCTGCTACTGGCGTGACGGGCGCGCTCGTACCGACGCGCTGCTCGACCTTGGCTTGCTGGAGGCGCCATTGCTGCGTACGGCGATGCTGGTCTATCTCTGCGTGCCGGGAGCCTTCATGGGCGCCAACCTGGTCGCCATGCTCTATCTGCAAGGCCCCCTCGGCCTCAGCGCGAGCCGTGCCGGTGCGCTGATGCTGCCCTGGGCGCTGGCGGCCGGCCTGGCCATCGGCCTGACCCGGCGACGCTTCAATCGCTGGGGGCCGAAATCCTTGCTGCTGGCGGGCATGGCGATACAGGCCGGCGGCCTGCTGTGGCTGGCTCGAAGCGGGGAGGGGAGCGGCTTCTGGCAACTGGCGGGGGCCTACGCGACCATGGGATTCGGCGGCAGCCTGTGTAGCAGCGCGGCACAGGGCATGGCCTTGCTCGACGTCCCGGCGGCGCGCATGGGCCATGCCAGCGCCTTGTGGAACATCAATCGGCAACTGGCGTTCTGCCTGGGCATGGCCGTGCTCGGTGGGTTGCTCAACCTATTGCAGGCGCGGGCCGACCCCGCGGCCTTCGTCCACTGCTTCCTGTTCGCCGCCGCTTTCACGCTATTGCCTCTGCCGTGGGTGAGGCGTATCGATTCCGCCGGGGTTCGCGCCCTGGTCCAGACCTGAAAGGAGCTACACCATGACTTGTGCCTACCGCCGGGAAATCCACCATGCCCACGTGGCGATCCGCGACTGGCTGGCCGGCGACTCACGGGCTGACGCGCTGGATGCGTTGATGGCGCGTTTCGCCGAGGACTTCTCGATGGTCACGCCGCATGGCGTGGTCCTGGACAAGACTGCTCTGGGCGAGCTGTTCCGCAGCAAGGGCGGCACCCGTCCTGGGCTGCGCATCGAGATCGACGGCGAGAGTCTGCTGGCTTCAGGCGTGGATGGCGCGACCCTGGCCTATCGGGAAATCCAGTCCGACGCGGCGGGTCGCAGCGAGCGCCTGTCCACCGTAGTCCTGCACCGTGACGACGAAGGGCGGCTGTACTGGCGCCACCTGCAGGAAACCTTCTGCGGCTGAGCCTGCCTCAGTCGCTGGCACCGAGCAGGCGCAGGAAGGCATCGGCGAGTTCGCCGGCCAGCGGCTGGGTATCCAGGCGGCCGCCGGCGATGGCGTCGTCGGCGGCGCCATGCAGCCCGGAGTAGAGCAGCAGGGCGTTCAGCCGTGGGTTGCGCAGCGGCCAGGCGCCGGCCGCCGCGCCGTTCTCCAGTAGCTCCGCCAATTGCTCCAGCACGCGGTCGCGCTCCTGGTTGCCGCGCTGGTGGTGATGGTGTTCGCTGTAGACCACATCGTGAAGCCGGTAGCCCTCCAGGTAGCCCGCCAGGCCGCTCTCGGTCCAGGCGCGCAGGCGGCCGGGATGGTCGTTCGCCGGACAGGCCTCGACGGCATTCGCGATGCGCTGCTGGAAAGCCTGGGTGAAGCGCTCGCGTAGGGCCAGGAGGATGTCGGCCTTGGCTTGGAAGTAGTGATAGAAGGTACCCTTGGCGACCCCCGCGGCAGCGACGATGTCGCTGATGGTGGTGGCGTCCACACCCTTGTCTAGGAACAGTTGCTGCGCCGCCGCCATCAGTTCCTCGAGACGAACCTCCGCAGGCTTGGTGCGCGGTTGGCGGGCAGGCTGTTCGGCGTGGCGATCGGGCATGGAGCGCGGGTCCGGTGGTTGGGTTGGCCGCAGTGTAAAAGAGCGTGGAGGGGAAGACGAGGCATGACAGGAAGATGAGAATGTTTCGCGATATTTATTGACTGACCGTCGGTCAATGGATTATTCCTGGGCCAGCGCCCTCTCATCGGAGTACTCCATGAACCCTTCGCGTCGTGTCGCCCTGGTCGCCGCCATTTACCTGGGAACCTTCATCGCCTCGCTCGACATCAGCATCGTCAACCTCGCCCTGCCGACGCTGCAGTACGCCCTGGATACCGACCTGGCCGGCCTGCAGTGGGTGGTCGACGCCTATGCGCTGTGCCTGAGCGCCTTCATGCTGTCTTCCGGACCGCTGAGCGACCGCTACGGTCGCAAGCTGACCTGGCTGCTCGGGGTCGGCCTGTTCAGCTTCGGTTCGCTGCTCTGCGCGCTGGCCACCTCGCTGGCGCTGCTGCTGTTCGGACGCGCGGTCCAGGGCATCGCCGGGGCGCTGTTGATACCCGGCGCGCTGTCGATCCTTACCCAGGCTTTCCACGATCCCGGCCAGCGCGCCCAGGTGATCGGCGGCTGGACCTCCTTCAGCGCGCTGTCGCTGATCCTCGGCCCGCTGCTCGGCGGCCTGCTGGTGGAGCACGCCGGCTGGCAGAGCATCTTCCTGATCAACCTGCCGCTCGGCCTGCTGGCGCTCGCCCTGGGCCTGTGGGGCATCGAGGAAACCGCGCACCCCGAGCACGCCGCCTTCGATCCCCTGGGGCAGCTGCTCAGCGTGGTCTGGCTGGGGGCGTTGACCTACGCCCTGATCGCCGCGGGAGAGGGCGGCTGGTTGTCTCCCACGGCCTGGCCGGCGCTGCTCCTGGCCGGGGTCGGCCTGCTTGGCTTCCTCTTCGTCGAGCGGCGGACCGCCCGACCGCTGCTGCCCCTGGGGTTGTTCCGCCAGGCCGGGTTCGCCGTCTGCAACCTGGCCTCGTTCGTCCTCGGTTTTTCCGGCTACGCCAGCCTGTTCTTCCTCTCCCTGTTCTTCCAGCAGGTGCAGGGTGCCTCGGCGCAGCAGGCCGGCTTCTACCTGGCGCCGCAGTTCCTCGCCATGGGCGCACTGTCCATGCTGTTCGGCCGGTTGCAGCGGCACGTACCGCTGCGACGCCTGCTGGTGCTGGGCTACCTGGTGATCGGCCTGGCCATGCTGGCGCTGGCCGCTTGCGGTACGGGAACCGCGTATCCCTGGGTCGGCCTGTTGCTGGTGGCGCTCGGCCTGGGCATGGGCCTGGCCGTTCCCGGCACCGGTCTGGCGGTCATGGCGAGCGTGGCCCGCGAGCGTTCCGGGATGGCCTCGGCGACCATGAATACCCTGCGCCAGGCCGGCATGGCCGTCGGCATCGCGTTGCTGGGAGCGCTGCTGAGCGGGCGGGCGATCGTCGTCCTGGGCGATCGGCTGGAGGAGCTGGGGATTGCCGATGCGCAACGGCTCGCCACCCAGGCGATCACGGCCCATCGCTTGCCTGGTTCCCTGGCGGGGCTCGACGCCGAGCTGCCGGCCGCGCTGGCCGAGGGCTTCCGTCTGGCTATGCTGGTGGCCGGAGCCAGCGCCCTGCTGGCCGCCGCGCTGCTCTGGCGCCTGCGCGTTAGCGCCGGCCCGGCGGCGGATACAGTTGGCGCATCTGGACGAACGGCAGGGGTACAGTTGCAGGCCGATAGACACTGACTCTCGGGTCACGATGCTGGCGTGGGGGCGATTTCCTTGCGTTATGCTGCTCGAAGCGAAGAATATTCGCGTATTCCAACTGTTGTGCTAGGGTACGGCCTGCGACAACCTGTCGCAGGCAGGTAAAAGCCCTACTTTATCTATGTTTGAGAAAGTCTATTGCAAGATGTGTCATAGGCTCCTCAGCTGAAATGAATTGTAATAACTGACGCTCAGTTTCGGTCCAACGAGCGTCGCGCGAGTCTCTGCTCCGCATCGCGATAAATGGGTTCCTGCCTTGCCTGTTGCACAACAAATAGCCGACCGATAACTGCGACCTGATCACCCGGCGGGAAGGGCAATCCTTCTCGCCCAGGCATGCACGTGCCTTGGCCGCCCTTGGCCTCTTCCGGCACAGCTTCGAAAACGCTGTTCATCAAGGAACGACTCAGCGCGTGGAACGAGTCCGCCACCGGAATCGGGAAAGGTATCCGCTTGCCTTCTCCCGTGGCCGGGCAATGGCCGTTCCGTACCCCGGCGGCGACTGCATGTCTGGAACTGGCTGAAGCCAGCGGTCTCCGCCACAAGCCTTGCAAGGAGACATCCATGAGCGACCACTCGCTCCTTCCATCGATTAAGGCCGGAAGATGACCAAAGCAAACCCGTTTGCCGCATTGAAATGGCTTTCCCTGGCGCCCGCGCTGCTGCTCGGCGGCTGCGACATGACCCTGTTCAACCCGAAAGGGCAGGTGGGCATGGACGAGCGCACCCTGATCATTACCGCGACCCTGCTGATGCTGATCGTGGTCATCCCGGTGATCGTGATGACCCTGGCGTTCGCCTGGAAGTACCGCGCCTCGAACACCCAGGCCGAGTACAAGCCGGACTGGCACCACTCCAACCGCATCGAGGCGGTGGTCTGGCTGGTGCCCTGCGTGATCATCGCGATCCTCGGCTGGATCACCTGGGAAAGCACCCACAAGCTCGACCCGTACCGTCCGCTGGACTCCGAGGTCAAGCCGGTCACCATCCAGGCCGTTTCGCTGGACTGGAAGTGGTTGTTCATCTACCCGGAGCAGGGTATCGCCACGGTCAACGAGATCGCCTTCCCGAAAGACACCCCGGTGAATTTCCAGATCACCTCGGATTCGGTGATGAACTCGTTCTTCATCCCGCAGCTGGGCAGCCAGATCTACTCGATGGCCGGGATGATGACCAAGCTGCACCTGATCGCCAACGAAGAAGGCGTATTCGACGGTATCTCCGCGAACTACAGCGGCGGCGGTTTCTCCGGCATGCGCTTCAAGGCCATCGCCACCTCCGAGCAGGGCTTCCAGGACTGGGTCGCCAAGGTCAAGGCGGCACCGGCCAGCCTGTCGATCGGCACCTACCCGGAACTGGTCAAGCCGAGCGAGAACGTTCCGCCGACCTACTTCTCTTCGGTCAGCCCGGAACTGTTTGGCCACATCCTCACCAAGTACGAGCACCACGGCGACGCCAAGGGTGCCGCGCACGGCGAGCACGCCGGGGCTGAGCACGAAGCCGCCATGACCGGTCACGACATGCAGGACATGGACATGCAAGCCATGCAGGGCATGAAAGACATGAAGGACATGCACATGCAACCGAGTACCCAGGAGTAAGCGCAGATGTTCGGGAAACTGACACTCTCGGCCGTGCCTTACCACGAGCCCATCGTCATGGTCACACTGGCCGTCGTCGCCCTGCTGGGCCTCGGCGTGGTCGGTGCGATCACCTACTACCGCAAGTGGACCTACCTGTGGACCGAGTGGCTGACCTCGGTCGACCACAAGAAGATCGGCGTGATGTACATCGTCGTCGCCCTGGTCATGCTGGTCCGCGGCTTCGCCGACGCGATCATGATGCGCGGCCAGCTGGCCCTGGCCGAAGGCGCCAACCACGGCTACCTGCCGCCGGAGCACTACGACCAGATCTTCACCGCGCATGGCGTGATCATGATCATCTTCATGGCCATGCCGTTCATGACCGGCCTGATGAACCTGGCCGTGCCGCTGCAGATCGGCGCGCGCGACGTGGCGTTCCCCTTCCTCAACTCGCTGAGCTTCTGGCTGCTCGTGGTCAGCGCCATGCTGGTCAACGTGTCGCTGGGCCTGGGCGAATTCGCCCGTACCGGCTGGGTGGCCTATCCGCCGCTGTCGGAGCTGGCCTATAGCCCCGGGGTAGGGGTGGACTACTACATCTGGGCGCTACAGATATCCGGGATGGGCACGTTGCTCACGGGGATCAACTTCCTGGTCACCGTGTTCAAGATGCGTGCCCCGGGCATGAAGCTGATGCAGATGCCGATCTTCACCTGGACCTGCACCTTCGCCAACATCCTGATCGTCGCCTCGTTCCCGATCCTCACCGCTGCGCTGGGCCTGCTGTCGCTCGACCGCTACCTGGACATGCACTTCTTCACCAACGAGCTCGGCGGCAACGCCATGATGTACATCAACCTCTTCTGGGCCTGGGGCCATCCCGAGGTGTACATCCTGATCCTGCCGGCCTTCGGTATCTTCTCCGAGGTCACCGCGACCTTCGCCGGCAAGCGCATGTTCGGCTACAAGTCGATGGTCTGGGCCAGCGCCGCGATCACCTTCCTCGGCTTCACCGTGTGGCTGCACCACTTCTTCACCATGGGTTCGGGCGGTGACGTCAACGGCTTCTTCGGCGTGGCCACCATGCTGATCTCGATCCCCACCGGGGTGAAGCTGTTCAACTGGCTGTTCACCATCTACAAGGGCCGCCTGCGCTTCAGCACGCCGATCCTGTGGACCCTGGGCTTCATGGTGACCTTCACCATCGGCGGCATGACCGGCGTCCTGCTGGCCATCCCGGGCGCGGACTTCCTGCTGCACAACAGCCTGTTCCTGATCGCCCACTTCCACAACACCATCATCGGCGGCGCGGTATTCGGCTACCTGGCCGGCTTCGCCTTCTGGTTCCCGAAAGCGTTCGGCTTCACCCTCGACGAGAAGTGGGGCAAGCGTTCCTTCTGGTGCTGGCTGGTGGGCTTCTACATGGCCTTCATGCCGCTCTACATCCTCGGCTTCATGGGCATGACCCGTCGCCTGAACCACTACGACAACCCGCTGTGGAAGCCCTACCTGGTGGTCGCGTTCTTCGGCGCCGTGCTGATCTTCTGCGGCATCGCCTGCCAACTGATCCAGCTGTTCGTCTCGGTCCGCAACCGCAAGCAACTGGCCGACGTCAATGGCGACCCGTGGGAAGGCCGCACCCTGGAATGGGCCACTTCCTCGCCGCCGCCGTTCTACAACTTCGCCGAGCTGCCGAAGGTGCAGGACGTGGATGCCTTCCACGACATGAAGAAGGCCGGCACCGCCTACCGCAAGCTGCCGGCCTACCAGCCGATCCACATGCCGAAGAACACCGCCGCGGGCTTCTCCATCGCCGTGTTCGCCTTCGTCTTCGGCTTCGCCGCCATCTGGCATATCTGGTGGCTCATGGCGGTCGGCTTCGTCGGCATGATCGGCTCCTTCATCGTGCGCAGCTACAACCAGGACGTCGACTACTACGTCCAGCCCGAAGAGATCGAGAAGATCGAAAGCGCCCGTTTCCAGCAACTCGCCAAGCAGGTCTGAACCATGTCGACGGCAGTATTGAACAAGCATCTGGCCGACGCCCACGAAGTGGGCCACGACCACGATCATGCACACGATAGCGGCGGCAACACCGTATTCGGTTTCTGGCTCTACCTGATGACCGACTGCGTGCTGTTCGCCAGCGTCTTCGCCACCTACGCGGTGCTGGTTCACCACACCGCCGGCGGCCCCAGCGGCAAGGACATCTTCGAGCTGCCCTACGTGCTGGTGGAAACCGCCATCCTGCTGGTTTCCAGCTGCACCTACGGCCTGGCCATGCTCTCTGCGCACAAGGGCGCCAAGGGCCAGGCGATCGCCTGGCTCGGGGTCACCTTCCTGCTCGGCGCCGCGTTCATCGGGATGGAGATCAACGAGTTCCACCACCTGATCGCCGAAGGTTTCGGCCCGAGCCGCAGCGCCTTCCTGTCGTCCTTCTTCACCCTGGTCGGCATGCACGGCCTGCACGTCAGCGCCGGTCTGCTGTGGATGCTGGTGCTGATGGCGCAGATCTGGACCCGCGGCCTCACCGCGCAGAACAACACCCGGATGATGTGCCTGAGCCTGTTCTGGCACTTCCTCGACATCGTCTGGATCTGCGTCTTCACCGTCGTCTACCTGATGGGGGCCCTGTAATGAGCAGCGCTGCACACGACAACCACGGCGCCGGCCACGGCAGCCTGGGTTCCTACGCGATCGGCTTCGTGCTCTCGGTGATCCTCACCGCGATCCCGTTCTACATGGTCATGGACGGCGGCTTCTCGCGCCACGCGACCATCCTCACCATGGTCGTCCTCGGCCTGGTGCAGGTGGTGGTGCACCTGATCTGCTTCCTGCACATGAACATGTCGTCGGAAGGGCGCTGGAACGTGATGGCGTTCATCTTCACGGTGATCGTCATCCTGCTGGTGGTCGGTCTCTCGCTGTGGATCATCTTCAGCGCCGACATGCTGATGATGCCGATGCCCTGAGGGCCATGACGTGAAGCTGAAACGCTATCTCCTGGTGGCCAAGCCAGGAATCATCTTCGGCAACCTGATCGCGGTGGCGGGGGGATACTTCCTCGCCGCCCGCGGCAGCGTCGAGCCGATGCTGTTGCTGGCCACGGTCATCGGCCTGTCGCTGGTGGTCGCCAGTGGGTGCGTGCTGAACAACTGCATCGACCGCGACATCGACCGGCACATGGAGCGGACCCGCGGGCGGGTCACCGTGACCGGGCAGATCTCGCTGAAGGCTGCCCTGGCCCACGGCCTGGTCCTCGGGGTCGCCGGCTTCGGCCTGCTGTGGTGGCGGACCAACCCGCTGACCACCGCGCTGGCCGGCTTCGGCTACTTCGTCTACGTCGGCCTGTACAGCCTGTGGTTCAAGCGTCGTTCGCAGTACGGCACGCTGGTCGGCAGCCTCTCCGGGGCGATGCCGCCGGTGGTCGGCTACTGCGCGGTGAGCGGCCAGTTCGACGCCGGCGCCGCCTCGCTGCTGGCGATCTTCTGCCTGTGGCAGATGCCGCACTCCTATGCCATCGCCATCTTCCGCCTGAAGGACTACGAGGCGGCTGGCATCCCGGTGCTGCCGGTGGCGCGCGGCATCGCGGTGACCAAGATCCACATCGTGCTCTACATCCTCGCCTTCATGGCGGCGACCCTCGCCTTGTGCCTGGGCGGCTACGCCGGCTACGGCTACCTGCTGGTGGCGGTGGCGGTGAGCCTGTGGTGGCTGGCCATCGCCCTGACCGGCTACTGGACCGCCGACGACCGGGTCTGGGCGCGCAAGCTGTTCGCCTTCTCCATCGTCGCCATCACCGCGCTGAGCGTGATGATGTCCATCGACTTCCAGGTGGCGCCCGCCACCCATCTGGTCGCCTCGCTGTTCTGAGGCGACACGCTTTAGGGAAGCCCCGCCGGTCGATTGGCGGGGCTTTTTTTTGTCTGCGCGATGGCAGGGATGCGGTCGCCGCCTGGCAGAAGGGCCGCGCGGCGAGCCCTCTGTTCCGGGACTCTGCCGTTGGTTATCAGATTTTTCCGGGAGCTTTTTCGGAGCTGTCCGGCTTGTGGAAAAAACCCTCCATCAATCAAATGCCAATGATTCTCAATAACCAAGATGGAGTACTTCATGGATCGTCGCAACGAGCCGTCCCCCTTGCCCACCAAACGCCCGCTGGCGCCGCTGATGCTATTGATGGCCGCCTGCTCCTCGCCGGCCCTGGCCGAGGACGCGGCGCGCAAGGACGATCCCCTGGAACTGGGAGCCGACACGGTCACCGGCGAGCAGGCGTCGTCCAGGGTCGAACGCTCGGCCTCGGCCAAGTACGCCGTGCCGCTGCTGGATACCCCGCAGACCGTCACGGTGGTGCCGCAAAAGGTGATCCAGGAGCAGAACGCCCTGAGCCTGCGCCAGGTGCTGTCCAACGTCTCCGGCATCACCTTCAACGCCGGCGAGGGCGGCGGCGGTTCCGGCGACAGCATCAACATCCGCGGCTTCAGCGCCAACGCCAACATGCAGGTGGACGGGCTGCGCGACAGCGCCCAGACCAGCCGCAGCGACCTGTTCAACCTGGAGGCGGTGGAAGTGATCAAGGGACCGAACTCGGTGTTCGGCGGCGCCGGCACCAGCGGCGGCAGCATCAACATGGTCAGCAAGCAGCCCAAGGCCGAAGCCTTCACCCACCTGGGCGCCGGGCTGGGCACGGACCGCTACCGGCGCCTGACCCTGGACACCAACCAGCCGCTGGAAGGGCTTGGCGAATCGACCGCCTTCCGCCTCAACCTCATGGCCCACCACAACGACGTCGCCGGGCGCGAACAGATCGACAAGCAGCGCTGGGGCATCGCGCCATCCCTGACCTTCGGCCTGGACACCCCGACCCGCCTGACCCTGAGCTACTTCCACCAGCGCGACGACAACCTTCCCGACTATGGCGTGCCGGCGCTGAACGGGCGCAAGCTGGACGGCGTCAGCCGCCACGATTATTTCGGCTGGCGCAACCTGGACGAGGAACGGATCGACAACGACGTCGCCACCCTCAAGCTCGAACACGATTTCAGCGACGACTTCCAGTTGCAGAACCTCATCCGCTATTCCCACCTGCATCGGGACACGGTGATCTCCGCCTCCCACGTCAACCAGAAGGGCCTGCCGCCGGGTCGCTACCTGCCGGCGGGACCGCAAGCCTACGGGCGCGATTCGAAGACGCGGATGTGGATCAACCAGACCAACCTCACCGGCCGCTTCGATACCTTCGGCCTGGCGCATACGCTGATCGGCGGCTTCGAGCTGTCCCGCGAGACCTACGACCGCACCACCTACTCCTACAACCTGGGCAAGTTCTACCCGGCCAACGGCTTCGACCTGCACAACCCGCCGGGCTACTGGAACGGCCCCACCGACAAGCGCGACAGCGCGCGCAACCGGACCGAACTGGAGGTCAAGGCGCTGTACGCCTTCGACACCATCGCCCTGGACGAGCGCTGGGACCTCAGCCTGGGCCTGCGCTACGACTGGATCGACGGCACCTCGCGGAGCACGCCCTCAGGCAAGCCGACGGTGCGCGCCGACAGTTCCGACGGCAAGCTGAGCACACGGGCGGGGCTGGTATTCAAGCCGCTGGAGAACGGGCGGGTGTACTTCTCCTACGGCACCTCCTTCAACCCCTCGGCGGAACACCTGGTCACCACCGGCTCGGGCGTGACCGAGGCGACCGGAGGCCTGGCGCCGGAGAAGAACAGTACCTACGAGCTGGGCACCAAGTGGGAGTTCCTCGGACGGCGCCTGGAGCTGGACGCGGCGCTGTTCCAGGTGAAGAAGGAGGACGCTCGCGAACGCCTGGCCGACGGCAGCTACGTGCTTGCCGGCGAACAGCGCGTGCGTGGCCTGGAGCTGAGCGCCAGCGGCAAGCTGAACGAGCACTGGGACCTCTTCGCCACCTACACCTACCTCGACAGCGAAACCCTGAAATCCAGCAACCCGCAGCGTGAGGGGCAGGCCCTGGGCAATACCCCGCCGCGCTCGTTGAGCCTCTGGAGCACCTACGAACTGCCCGAGGGCGTGACCCTGGGCTATGGCGCACGCTACGTCAGCCAGCGCAACGTCACCTCGGTGGACAACGGCAAGCTGGATGCCTACTGGGTGCACAACATGATGCTCGGCTACCAGGCGACGCGCGACCTGAAACTGCAACTCAACCTCGACAACCTGTTCGACAAGGCCTACGTCGAGCGGGTGCGCCAGGTGTACGGCAACCAGTCGCGCTCCTCGGCCATCGAGTATGGCGACGGTCGCACGGCGATTCTTTCGGCGATCTACGCGTTCTGACGGCAGGCAGGCCATGGAAGCCGGCGCCCACTGCCTGGGCGCCGGTTCTTCCCGGCGATTTCCTCTGAACTTTTTCACTGCGGCGCCTATCAACTCCTTTGCAAGTCATTTTTCAGGGAGCCTCTTCGATGGCACGCAAAAACGCAGTGAAAGACAACCTCGAGCAGATCCAGCACCAGAGCTACAGCGAGCTGCAGGAACTGCTCTCCGAAGCCAACAGCATGCTCGCCGACAGCGCCGCCTTCGCCGGCGACAAGGCCGATAGCGCCCGTGCGCGGATCGGCGCGCTGCTGGAGAAGGCCAACGATGCCCTCGGCAAGGGCGGTAGCGCCGTGGCCGAACGCAGCCGCCACGCGGTGGATGCGACGGAAAGCTATATCGGCGCCAATCCCTGGCAGACCGTGGCCATCACCACCGCGGTGGGCCTGCTCGCCGGCTTCCTGCTCGGGCGTCGCTCCTGAGCACGCGGTCGGTGCCGCACAACGGACTCGTTACCTTCGCTTGAAAAAAGGAATTGCCCATGCTTTCGATCAAGAAGAACCTCGGCCTCCTGGCCATGACCGTGGCCCTGGCGGCCTGCGCCTCCAATCCCAACGACCTGCCGGATTTCCCGGAGCATGAATACGCGGCGACCCAGCAGGTGGGAGAGGGCGTGATCAACGGCGACCTGTACCTGACCAGCGCGTCGGGTGCGATCCAGAAGGGGACCAACACCAAGGTCACCCTGGAGCCTGCGACCAGCTACATGAAGGCCTACTACGCGAAGTTCGGCAACCTTGATGCCGCCAAGCGCGACCCCGACGTGCAACCGCCGGTGCTCGACCCGCGACGCGCCACCTACGTGCGCGAGGCGACCACCGACCAGAACGGTCGCTTCGACTTCGACCACATCCCCAACGGCACCTACTACATTTCCAGCGAGCTGACCTGGAGCGCCCAGAGCGATGGCAAGACCATCACCGAGGGCGGCACCGTCACCAAGCTGGTCACCGTGAGCGGCTCGCAGCCGCAGAAGGTGCTGCTGACCCGCTGACCTCCGGCGGTGTTCGGCCAAAACGGCAAGCCCCTGCCATCGCGGCAGGGGCTTTTTCCTGCCGGCGCGGCCGGACCGCTTGACAGCCAACGGGCCTGCGCCGTAGTTTCGATACCCATGACCTTCGCGACCCTGCTTACCCGCCGCAGCATTATTACCGCCATTCCAGCTATGGCGGGTTAGCCAGCGTCCACTCCGAACCCGCCCTCGAGGCGGGTTCTTCGTTCTGTCTCCTGGGCCAAAACCACCGAACCGGGAGAACAGCATGCAGCACCAGACCCTCCAGAACCTCGTTGGCCGGGCCGACGCCCTGATCAATGCCGGGCAGTTCGATGCCCTGATGGATTTCTATTGCGACGACGCCACCCTGGTGGTCAAGCCGGGCCTCAACGCCTGCGGCAAGGCGCAGATCCGCCAGGCGTTCGACGCCATCGCCCGGCACTTCGAGCACAGCCTGCGAGTGCGCCAGCACGACCTGCGGGTGATCGAGGCGGGAGATACGGCGCTGGTCATGGCCGAGGCGGTGATCGAGTCGAAGGCCGGACGCCTGCAACGTCGGGCCACCTACGTGTTCCGCCAGGAGGCCGATGGCCAGTGGCGCTGCGCGGTGGACAACTCCTACGGCACCGACCTGCTGGCCTCGGTGGCGGCGAGCGCGGAGGCCAGCCGATGAGCGCCTCGACCCTCAGCGCAAGCAAACCCCTGCTGGCCGGCTACGTGGAAAGCATCCTGGCCGCGCCGGTGTACGACGTCGCCGTGGAAACCCCCTTGCAGGTCGCGCCGCAGTTGTCCCAGCGCCTGGGCAACCGGGTGCTGCTCAAGCGCGAGGACCTGCAGCCGGTGTTCTCCTTCAAGATCCGCGGCGCCTACACCCGTGTCGCGCGCCTGAGCGACGAGCAGAAGGCCCGCGGGGTGATCACCGCCTCCGCCGGCAACCATGCCCAGGGCCTGGCCCTGGCGGCGCAGCGCCTGGGCGTGCGGGCGGTGATCGTGATGCCGCGCACCACTCCCGAACTCAAGGTCAAGGGCGTGCTGGCACGCGGCGGCGAGGCGTTGCTGCACGGCGACGCCTTCCCCGATGCGCTGGCCCATGCCCTGCAACTGGCCGAGCGCGAAGGCATGACCTTCGTCCCACCCTACGACGATCCGGACGTGATCGCCGGACAGGGCACGGTGGCGATGGAGATCCTCCGCCAGCACAGCGGCCGCCTCGACGCGATCTTCGTGCCGGTCGGCGGCGGCAGCCTGATCGCCGGGATCGCCGCCTACGTCAAGCACCTGCGTCCGGATATTCGCGTGATCGGCGTCGAGCCGGAGGATTCCAACTGCCTGCAGGCGGCGCTGGCCGCCGGCGAACGGGTGGTGCTGGGCCAGGTCGGGCTGTTCGCCGACGGGGTGGCGGTGGCGCAGATCGGCGCTTGCAACTTCGAGGTCTGCAAGGACCATGTCGACGAGGTGATCACCGTCGGCAGCGACGAAATCTGCGCGGCGATCAAGGACATCTACGACGACACCCGTTCGATCACCGAGCCGGCCGGCGCCCTGGCCGTAGCGGGGATCAAGAAGTACGTGGCCCGCGAACGCACCGAGGGGCAGACCCTGGTGGCCATCGACTCCGGTGCCAACATCAACTTCGACCGCCTGCGCCACGTTGCCGAGCGCGCCGAACTGGGCGAACAGCGCGAAGCGATCATCGCCGTCACCGTGGCCGAGCGGCCGGGCAGCTTCAAGGCCTTCTGCGCGGCGCTGGGCCGGCGCCAGATCACCGAGTTCAACTACCGCTACCACAGCGACCGCCAGGCCCACCTGTTCGTCGGCGTGCAGACCCATCCGCTCACCGACAGCCGCGCCGACCTGCTCGCCGGCCTGCGCGAGCAGGGCTTCCCGGTACTCGACCTGACCGACAACGAGATGGCCAAGCTGCACATCCGCCACATGGTCGGCGGCCACGGTACCGAGGTGCGCCGCGAGCGGCTGTTCCGCTTCGAGTTTCCCGAACGCCCCGGGGCCTTGCTGAACTTCCTCGACAAGCTCGGCTCGCGCTGGAACATCAGCCTGTTCCACTACCGCAACCACGGCGCCGCCGACGGTCGGGTGCTGGCCGGATTGCAGGTGCCGGACGAGGAGCGCGGCGAGCTGGAGGCGGCGTTGCAAGCCATCGGCTATCCGTACTGGGAGGAAACCCACAACCCGGCCTACCGGCTGTTCGCCGGTTGAGCTGCGCGGCGGTGCGCCAGCGGGACATGGCCCTGTCATGTCCCTCGGCTAGACTCCTGCCAGGGATATCCGCCCAGCGAGGGACATGGCCATGCGCAAGCGCAACCCCCGGCGGGCCACGCCGGAAGAACTGCGGGTCTGCTCGGTACTGAAGGAAAAGGGCACCCGCGAGGAACTCGCCCACCTCGCCGCCCGCGGTGAGTGGAGCAACGTGCCGGCGTACAACGCCAGCCGCGAGCAGATCGCCGACCACCTGGGCAAGAGCGTGTCGCCGGAATCCGACGCCTCGTTCTTCGACTCGCGGCGCTTCAGCGAGGCGATCGTCCTGCTCAAGAGCCGGCCGGTGCTGCTGGTGAAGAACGGTATCTTCGACGAAGCGCCGCTGGCCGGCCTGGAGCAGCGCCTGAAGAAGCATCGCGCCGCGCTGGCCACGCCGATCCGCTCGGTCGGTCGGCTGGAACTGATCGACCACGACAGCATGGACTGGTGCGGTACCGGCTGGCGCATCGAGGACGACCTGATCGTCACCAACCGGCATGTCGCCAGCCTGTTCGCCGAGCGCCAGGGCAGCCTGTTCCGCTTCCGTCTCAACCAGGCCGGCAAGCAGGTGCGCACCCGCGTGGACTTCCGCGAGGAATACCGCCAGCCGGAAAGCGACGAGCATGTGATCGCGCGGGTCCTGTGGATCGCCCCGGACGTCTCCGAGGCGCCGGACATGGCGATCCTCCAGGTAGTGAAGGGCGACCTGCTGCCGCCGCCGCTGGTCCTCGCGCGCCAGGATGCCGAGCCGCGCCAGGCGGTGGCGGTGGTCGGCTATCCGGCGCGCGACAGCCGCAACGACGCCGGGGCGATGGAAGATATCTTCGGCAACATCTACGACGTCAAGCGCTTCGCTCCCGGCGAAGTCGTGGGATTGCCCCATGACGCCTGGTACCTGACCCACGACTGCTCGACCCTGGGCGGCAATTCCGGCTCGGCGGTGCTTTCGATCGACGGCGGCGAGGTGGTCGGCCTGCACTTCGGCGGCCAGTTCCGCAAGACCAACTATGCGGTGAAGGCCAGCGTGATCCGCAGCCTGCTGGCGCGTCGCGCCTGGGTGCCGGTGGCCGGGGCGGAGCTGAAGCGCGGCGTGCCGCGCTTCCAGGAAAAGCAGCGCAGCGTCGCCGACCTGGCCGAGCGCAAGGGTTTCGACGAGGCCTTCCTCGGGCCGAAGGCGGCCTTGCCCAAGCCGGGCAAGAGCCACCAGGTGCTGCCGGTGGGCAAGGGCACGCGCCTGGACTATCTGCATTTCTCGGTGGTGATGAGCGCCAGCCGGCGCTTGCCGATCCTCACCGCGGTGAATATCGACGGCGCGCTCAAGCGTTCGCTCAAGCGCAAGGATTCCTGGGGCTTCGACCCGCGCATCGAGGCGGCCGCGCAGGTCGGACACAAGGACTTCTACGGCCCGGCTTCGTTCGACAAGGGCCACATGGTGCGTCGCGAGGATCCCGGCTGGGGCGACAGCGATGCCGTCGCCCGGCAGGCTGAGGACGACACCTTCGTCTACACCAACGCGGTGCCCCAGGTGGCGCAGCTCAACCAGCGCAGCTGGCTGTCGCTGGAGGACTACGTGCTGCAGAACGCCAGGAGCGAGGGCTTCCGCATCTCGGTGTTCACCGGCCCGGTGTTCCGCGACGACGATCCGCTCTACCAGGGCGTGCAGGTGCCGCTGGAGTTCTGGAAGGTGGTGGCGATGATCGACGCCGACAGCGGCGAACTGGGAGTGTCCGCCTACCTGCTGGGGCAGGAAGGGATGATGCCCAGCGAAGGCTTCCGCTACGGTGCGTTCAAGACCTACCAGGTGCCGTTGGCGAAGGTCGAGGCCAGCGCCGACCTGCGTTTCTCCAGCGCCCTGCGCAAGGCCGACGTGCTCGCCGGCACGCCGCTGGAGGAGGCGCTGGAAAGCGGTCGCTTCATCGAGATCGACGGACCGGACGACCTCCTGCTGAGCCGGCCGGGGCCGGCCGGCAAGGGCCGCTGAGGTTCAGGCCGGCTGCCGCCACTCGCGTAGCAGTTCGATGAAGGCGCGCAGCTTGGCCGGTACGTGGCGGCGGTTCAGGTAATACAGCCACATCGGCGGCAGCGGCAGGCAACTGCCAGGCAGCACTTCCACCAGGCGCCCGGCGGCGAGGTCCGCGGCGACCCGCTCGCGGATGAATGCCTGGGCGATCCCTGCGCCGGCGCGGGCCGCCTCGATGATCGCCTCGGTGTCGGTGCTGACGAAGCGTGCCGGCAGGTCCACTTCCAGTTCCCGCCCGTCTTCCCGCAAGCGCCACTTGTGCAGGCGGCCGCTGCGCGGGAAACGGAAGCGCACGGCGGCATGCCCATCGAGGTCGGCGACGCTGGCCGGCGTACCGTACTCGGCGAGGTAGGCCGGAGTGGCCACCAGCAGGCACGCCAGCGGCGCTGTCAGTTGCACCCCGACCATGCCCGGCTGCAGGGCGTCGGCCAGGCGGATGCCGGCATCCAGTCGTTCCCTGACGATATCCACCAACTGGTCCTCGTAGCGGATCTCCAGTTGTACCTTCGGGTAGCGTCGCACGAACTCGTTGAGCATCGGTGCGATCACCAGGTTCTTCGCCAGGTGCAGGGCGCTGATGCGCAGCTGCCCGGAGGGTTCCGCGAGGCTTTCGCCGAGCGCTTCGCGGGCGCGCACCAGGTCGCGGTAGGGCTGTTCGGTCTGTTCGTGGTAGCGCTGCCCGGCCTCGCTCAGGCTGACCCCGCGGGTGGTGCGGTGGAACAGCTTGAGACGCAGCTCGGCTTCCAGTTGGTTGATCGCCTGGCTCACCGCTGCCGGCGTCACCCCGAGCAGGGCGGCGGCGCGGGTGAAGCTGCCGGTGTCGGCGACCTGCCTGAAGACATGCAGGCCGGCGAGGGGATCGCGTCGATTCATTGTTAGAAAAACTTGAAAGTCTACGTAGGAGAAGGCCGGTTCTGTTAAAGCTTCGACCTTTCTAGACTGGCCCGCAAGCACTCGATGAGGACGCCGGCCATGTCTACCCACCTGTCTCTGCAACATGCCCAACGCTGCATCGCGGCGGCCATTGCCGAAGCGCAGCGGCAGCGCCTGGCGGTCTGCGTCGCGGTGGTCGACGCCCATGCCAACCTGCTGGCGTTCGTACGGATGGACGATAGCGTTCCCGGTGCCATCGACCTGGCCCAGCGCAAGGCGCGCAGCGCCGCGCTGTTCCGCCTGCCCAGCGGCGAGCTGGGCCGACTCGCCGGGCCGGGCCAGCCGTTGTGGAGCATCGAGCAGAGCAACGGCGGGCTGGCCTGCTTCGCCGGCGGCATGCCGCTGGGCGATGCCGGCGGTTCCTGCCTGGGTGGCGTCGGCGTCTCCGGCGCCAGCGCGGCCCAGGACCAATCCATCGCCGAGGCCGCCGTGGCCATGGCAACAATCCAGAGGTAATCGAGATGAAACAGAAGCGAATCCTGGTGACCGGGGCCGGCAGCGGCTTCGGTCGGGAAGTGGCGTTGCGCCTGGCCGCCCGCGGCCATCGGACGATCGCCGGCGTGCGCGGCGCCGGGCAGGCCGCCGACCTGCGCGAAGAGGCCGGGCGACGTGGCGTCCCGCTGCGGGTGGAAACCCTCGACATCACCGTCGCCGCCGATCGCGAACGCGCCTGGGAATGGGATATCGACGTGCTGCTGAACAACGCCGGCAGCGCCGAGGCCGGGGCCAGCGCGGAGATCCCGCTGGAACTGGTGCGCGCGCTGTTCGAGACCAACGTGTTCGCCAACCTGGAACTGACCCAGGGTTTCGTCCGGCGCATGGTCGAGCAGAAGCGTGGCGGCAAGGTGCTCTTCGTGTCGTCCATCGCCGGCCTGATCACCGGACCCTATACCGGCCCCTACTGCGCCTCCAAGCATGCCCTGGAGGCCTTCGCCGAGGCCCTGCATGCCGAACTGAAGCCGTTCGGCATCCAGGTTGGCACCATCAATCCCGGCCCGTACCAGACCGGCTTCAACGATCGCATGATGGAAACCTGGAAACGCTGGTACGACCCGCAGCGCCACTTCACCGACCACAGCGGCGTGCGCTTTCCCTTCGAGCAGTACGATCCGGAGGAAATGATCGCGCGGATGGTCGAGCTGGCCGAGGCCGACGAAGGACCGTTCCGCACCCTGTTGCCGGAAGCTTTCGTCGAGGTGGTCAAGGACGAGCAGGCGCAGGCCTGGCAGCGCCGCCTGTAGCGGTCTGCCGCTGCGCCGGGGAGGGCGGCGGCCGGATCGGCGGCCGCCGCTTCGCTCAGCCCCTGCGCAGCAGGACCCGGGTCACCCGGCGTTCTTCCACTTCCACCACCCGCAGTTCCCAGTCCTGCCACTGCAGGCGGTCGCCGATCACCGGCAGGCGGTCGAGCAGGCTCATCACCAGCCCGGCGAGGGTCTGGTAGTCCTCCGTGGCGCGCGCGTCGAACCCCACGCGTCGACGCACCTGGCTGAGGTTCATGGCACCGCTGACCAGGTAGCCGTCGTTCTCCTCGACCACGTCCGGACCGTCGATCTCGCTGGCGTCGGGCAGCTCGCCGGCGATGGATTCGAGAATGTCGGTCAGGGTCAGCAGGCCGATGAATTCGCCGAACTCGTTGACCACGAAGGCCACGTGGGTCGAGGCCTCGCGCATCTGCTCCAGGGCGTTGAGGATCGAGCAGTCCTGCAACAGGTTGAGCGGCTGGCGGGCCAGGCTTTCCAGGTCCGGCTGGGCGCCGGCGAGCAGCTCCTTGAGCAGTTCCTTCTTGTGCACGTAGCCCAGCGGCTCCTCGACGCGCCCGTCGCGCACCAGCGGCAGGCGCGAGTAGGACGATTCGAGCAGCGCCGCGCGGATCGCCTCGCGGCCGCTGTCGAGGTCGATGCAGTCGACCTCGGCGCGTACCGTCATCAGGCTGCGGATGGGCTTCTCGGCCAATTGCAGCACGCCGCTGATCATCACCCGCTCGCGGCGGTCGAAGACCACCTGGTCGTCGCCCTCCTCGAACAGGTCGGCGACTTCCTCGCCGACCTCGTCGGCCTCCAGGCGCTGGCCGCCGAGCAGGCGCAGCACCGCATGGGCGGTACGCGCGCGCAGCGGGCGGTGGCCCTGCAGGCTCTTCTTGCGGCGCTTGCGGGCGACCTGGTTGAACACCTCGATGAGGATCGAGAAGCCGATGGCCGCGTACAGGTAGCCTTTCGGGATATGGAAGCCCAGGCCCTCGGCGGTCAGGCTGAAGCCGATCATCATCAGGAAGCCCAGGCACAGCATGATCACCGTCGGGTGACGATTGACGAAGCGGGTCAGCGGCTTGCTGGCGACGATCATCAGGCCGATGGAGACGATCACCGCGATCATCATCACTTCCAGGTGCTCGACCATGCCCACCGCGGTGATCACCGCGTCGAGCGAGAACACCGCGTCGAGCACCACGATCTGCGCGACGATCGGCCAGAACAGCGCGTAGGTCTTGTTGCCGGCGTGCTGGGCGACATGGCCTTCGAGGCGTTCGTGCAGCTCCATGGTGGCCTTGAACAGCAGGAACACGCCACCGAACAGCATGATCAGGTCGCGGCCGGAGAAGCTCTTGCCGAATACCTCGAACAGCGGCTCGGTGAGGGTCACCATCCACGAGATGCTCGCCAGCAGGCCCAGGCGCATCAGCAGCGCCAGCGACAGGCCGAGGACCCGGGCGCGGTCGCGCAGGTGCGGCGGCAGCTTGTCGGCGAGGATCGCGATGAACACCAGGTTGTCGATGCCGAGGACGATCTCCAGCACGATCAGGGTCGCCAGGCCGAGCCAGGCAGTCGGGTCAGCTATCCATTCCATGTGCGCTTACCTCCCGGTCCGGCTGGCCGTCGCGCTGGCGCGACGCTGCACGGCGCGGCTGCGGCAGCCGGCGGTGACGGAGGGGGACGAGGCGAGGGATTCGGCGTCGAGGGGCGGACGCAGGTGGCGAAGGCGAAGCGGGGAGGGTTGTCCGGAAGGACGACTGGGGGGCTCCGAAAGGGTGGTCATGATGGCCATTGAGAGTCAAAGGGAAGTCGATCCTACTGTGTCGCGGGCCCTCGCCACAGCGGGAAACTATTACAAAACCTTAGGCGAAACCCGTGCCGGCGCTAGACTGGGCGGAACCCCGCCACTGCGAGCAGACATGAGCACCGAGGATTTCGACGCGATCACCGCCACCACCCTGGCCGACTACCAGCGCAACGCCGAAGGCTTCCGCGAGGGCACCCGCGGCCATGACGTGAGCCAGAACGTCGAGGCGCTGCTGCGCCATATCGACGGGTCGCCGCCGTACCGGATCCTCGATTTCGGCTGCGGTCCCGGGCGCGACCTGGCCACCTTCCGCCGCCTCGGCCACCAGCCGGTGGGACTCGAAGGCACGCCGCGCTTCGTCGAGATGGCCAGGGCCGACAGCGGTTGCGAGGTATGGCAACAGAATTTCCTGGCGCTGCGACTGCCGGCCGGGCACTTCGACGGCATCTTCGCCAACGCCAGCCTGTTCCATGTGCCCGGCAGCGCCTTGCCGCGGGTGCTCGGCGAACTCTTCGAAGCGCTGCGGCCGGGCGGCGTGCTGTTCAGCTCCAACCCGCGCGGCGACAACCGCGAGGGCTGGAATGGCCAACGCTACGGTGCCTACCACGATTACCCGGCCTGGAAACGCCTGCTGGAGGAAGCCGGTTTCGTCGAGCTGGAGCACTACTACCGGCCGCCGGGCCTGCCGCGCGAGCAGCAGCCCTGGCTGGCGAGCGTCTGGCGGCGCCCCGTCTGAAGGCGCTACAGGGTCTGCCGGTGCGGCGTGCCGAGCACGCTGCGGTACTGGTCGAGGCGCTTCGGCGAGAGGTCGCTGCGTTCCAGGCTGTCGAGGGCGTAGGACTTGATTTCGGCGTCGCTGTAGGGGCGTTCGACGCTGCGCGGCGGGTTGGCGCAACCGGCCAGGACGACCAGGCTGGCGGCCAGGGAGACGATCAGGGACTTGCTCATGGCGGATTCCTCGAAATGTTCCTCGATGCTATCGGTGGTCCCCCCTGTCCAGGAAATCAGGCCTATTAATAATGAATATCTGGCGAATTGAGTCTAGGTCCCGCCAGCCGTGGGTTCTAGTCGACCAAAGGCGAGGTTGTGGCGGCATGTTTCGCCAACCGGCCGCGCGCTCGCGGTCCGGTCGGCTAGGGGTTTCAACCGGCCGCCTGCGGCAGGCTCGGGTAGTCGGTGTAGCCGGCGGCGCCGCCACCGAAGTAGGTCGAGCGGTCGCCGTCGGCCAGCGCCAGGTCGTGCTCCAGGCGGTAGGGCAGGTCAGGGTTGGCGATGAACGGCCGGCCGAAGCCGATCAGGTCGGCCCAGCCCCTGGCCAGGGCTTCCTCGGCGCGCGCCTTGGTGTACATGCCGGAGTAGATCAGGCTGCCACGGTAGACGATGCGCAACGCTTCCTTGAACGCCGCCGACATGGCCGGGGCGTCTTCCCAGTCGGCCTCGGCGATGTGGATGTAGGCCACGCCGATCTCGTCCAGTAGCCGCGCCGCGGCCAGGTAGGTGGCTTGCGGGGTGTCGTCGACCGCGCCCTGCAGGGTGGTCAGCGGCGCCAGGCGCACGCCGATGCGCTCCCTGCCGACCACCGCGGTGACCGCCTCGGCGACTTCGCGGAGGAAGCGCAGGCGGTTCTCCAGCGAGCCGCCGTATTGGTCGTTGCGCGCATTGGCCTGGGAGTCGATGAACTGGTTGATCAGGTAGCCGTTGGCGCCGTGCAGTTCGACCCCGTCGAAGCCGGCGTCGAGGGCGTTGCGTGCGGCCTGGGCATAGTCGGCGACGATCTCCCGGATTTCCTCCACGGCCAGCGCGCGCGGCGCCGAGTGCTGGACCATCTCGCCGCCGCCGGCCTGCGCTCCGCGGCCTTGGGGATCGACGAAGACCTTCACGCCTTCGGCCACCAGCGCCGAGGAGGACACCGGGGCGGCGTTGCCCGGTTGCAGCGAGGTGTGCGAGACCCTGCCGACGTGCCAGAGCTGGGCGAAGATGCGCCCGCCGGCGGCGTGCACCGCGTCGGTGACCTGGCGCCAGCCGGCGACCTGCTCGGCGCTGTGGATGCCCGGCGTCCAGGCGTAGCCCTGGCCCTGCCGGCTGATCTGGGTGCCTTCGGAAACGATCAGGCCGGCGCCGGCGCGCTGGCTGTAGTACTCGGCCATCAGCGCGGTGGCGACTTCGCCACTGGCGGCGCGGGAACGGGTCATCGGCGGCATGACGATGCGATTGGGGAGGGTCAGGTGGCCAAGGGCATAGGGGCTGAACAGCATGATGGCGATCTCGCTCGTGAGGCCGGCCGCGGCGCGGCGTACTGGAAGAAGGTGGGCGCATTATTGGCGGAACGATTCGTGCGAAAAACCGCTGCCGGGGAAAATGACACTTGAGTTCAATTCATGAATGCCCGGATAGCGCGGGCGCACCGAGGGAGGAGGAATGGCCTATGACGCGCTGCGTCAGGCGGGTAGGGCGAATAACGCCCCCGGCGTTATCCG
>NZ_KV819855.1:160470-222246 GCF_001815235.1 Pseudomonas sp. HMSC065H01
GGGCGAATAACGCCCCCGGCGTTATCCGCCGAGCGGAATCGCTGGCGGGTGAGAAATGTCGGATGAAGCATCGCGCCCTGCGCCAGGCGGGCAGGGCGAAGAGGGCCCCCGGCCTATTGCAGGCCGTACTTCTTCACCTTGTCGAACAGTGTGGTCTTGGCCATGCCCAGGTCCTGGCTGGCCTGGGTCAGGTTGCCGTGGTGGCGGGCCAGGGCGTCGCCGAGCAGGGCCTTCTCGAATGCCTCCACCGCTTCGGCGAAGCGCGGGCCGCCGGTCTGTACGGCCTGGCCGCCCTTGTTGAACACCGGCAGGCCGAGGGCGAAGCGTTCGGCGACGTTGCGCAGTTCGCGTACGTTGCCCGGCCAGTCGTGGGCCATCAGGCTGGCCACGGTGGCACGGTCGAGTTCCGGCGCGGGGCGGTCGAAGCGCAGCGAGGACTGCTGGAGGAAGTGTTCGAAGAGCAGCAGGATGTCCTCGCGGCGGTCGCGCAGCGCCGGCAGTTCCAGGCTCACCACGTTGAGCCGGTAGTAGAGGTCGCTGCGGAACTGGCCGCTCTTGCCCATGGCGGCGAGGTCTGCCTTGGTCGCCGCGATCACCCGGCAGTCCACCGGGATCGACTGGTTCGAGCCGAGGCGTTCCAGGGTGTGTTCCTGCAACACCCGCAGCAGCTTGATCTGCAGGTTGACCGGCATGCTCTCGATCTCGTCGAGGAACAGCGTGCCGCCGTTGGCATGCTCGATCTTGCCGATCCGCCGCTTGTTGGCACCGGTGAAGGCGTGCGCCTCGTGGCCGAATATCTCGCTGTCGAACAGGTTCTCCGGCAGGCCGCCGCAGTTCAGCGCGACGAAGGCATGCTGGTGGCGCCGGCTATAGTCGTGGAGGCAACGCGCCACCAGCTCCTTGCCGGTGCCGGTCTCGCCGAGGATCAGCACGTTGGCCGAGGTGTCGCCGACGTTGGCGATCAGCTCGCGCAACGCCTGGATCGCCGGCGAGCGGCCGATGATCCGTTGCGCCAGGTCCTGGCGGCCGGCCAACTGGCGACGCAGCGCGCTGACCTCGCGGGCCAGCCCGCGCTGCTCCAGGGCGCGGCGGGCGACCTCGACCAGGCGTTCCGGAGAGAAGGGCTTCTCCATGAAGTCGTAGGCACCGGCGTGCATCGCCTGTACCGCCATGGAGATGTCGCCGTGACCGGTGATCAGCACCACCGGCAGGCTCGGGTCGAGGGACTTGAGACGCTCCAGCAGGGTCAGGCCATCGATGCCGGGCAGGCGGATGTCGCTGACGACGATGCCGGCGAAGTCGCGGTCGACCCGTTGCAGCGCCTCCTCGGCGCTGCCGACGCCGATGCAGGGGATGTCCTCCAGCTCCAGCGCCTGCTGGCAGCCGAGCAAGACATGCGGATCGTCTTCGACGATCAGGACGGAAAGCGGCTCGTTCATCGGGCGGGACTCGCAGTCGGGGAATCGGGAACCAGGGACAGGCTCAGCTCGAAGGCGGTTCCGCCGCTTTCGGGGTGCTGCACGCTGAGGCTGCCGCCGGCGGCGGTGGCCAGGCTGGCCGAGAGGGTCAGGCCGAGGCCCAGGCCATGTTCGCCGGGCTTGGTGGTGAAGAAGGGTTCGAACAGGTGGACGCGCGCCGCCGGCGGGATACCGGGGCCGTTGTCGCGCACGCGCAGGACGTAGCGCTCCTCCTCGCGCCGGCCTTCCAGCCAGAGCTGGCGGTCGGCCTGCCCGCTCATGGCGTCGAGGGCGTTGGCCAGCAGGTTGACCAGGATCTGCTCCAGGCGGGTCTGGTCGATGCCCAGGCGCACATCGTCGAAATGCCGGTGCAGGGTCGGCGGGTCCTGCTCCAGGCGCCCGTGCAGGATCAGCAGCGCCGCGTCCACCGCCTTGGCCAGGCTGGCCTGGCCGGCGTCGTCGCTGCGCCGGGCGAAGGCACGCAGGCTGGCGGTGATGCGGCCCATGCGGTCGACCAGTTCATTGATGGTGGCGAGGTTGGTGCTGGCGGTCTCCAGTTTGCCGCGCTGGAGGAAGCGCACGGTGTTGCCGGACAGCGTACGCAGCGCCGCCAGTGGTTGGTTGAGTTCGTGGGCGATGCTGGTGGACATCTGCCCGATCACCGCCAGCTTGCCGGCCTGGACCAGTTCGTCCTGGGCCTTGCGCAGGGTGTCCTCGGCCTGCTGGCGCTCGTGGATCTCGGCGGTCAGGCGTGCGTTGCTGGCCTGCAGGTCGGCGGTGCGTTCGGCGATCTTCACTTCCAGCTCGCCGTTGGCCCGTTGCAGCGCCTCGCGCGCGGCGAGGCGGGTGGCGAGTACCTTGCGCCGCTCGTTCCAGGCGATCAGCAGGAATGCCAGGAGGGCGAAACCGATGGCGGCCAGCATGCCGTTGCGCACCGCGTCGCGGCGCAGGTCTTCCAGCGGGCTGAGCAGGGTCAGGTTCCACGGCGTGTCATTCAGCGCGCGGGTCTGCGCCAGGTAGGTGACCGCTTCGCCGCGCGGGTGCTGCTCATCGGCGGGGAAACTGAGCTTCTCCACTCCGGCGGCCAGCGGCTCGCGCAGCAGCGGCTGCCACTCGTTCAGCGCCCACCAGTAGTACTGCATGCTGCGCGCCAGGCGCTCCTTGTCGTCGGCGCTCAGGGAGCGCACCGCCTTCAGGCGCAGGGCAGGGTTGCTGGAGAGGATGATGATGCCGTTCTCGTCGCTGACGAAGGCTTCCAGGCGCGCCTTCTCCCAGCGCTCCTCGAGGGCGTCCATCTTCACCTTGACCACCGCCACGCCGATGATCCGGCCGCCGTGGACCAGGCCGTGGGCCAGGTAGTAGCCCGGCTCGCCGCGGGTGCTGCCGATGCCGTAGAAGCGGCCCGGCTTGCCCTTCATCGCGTCCTGCCAGTAGGCGCGGAACGACAGGTCCTCGCCGAGGTAGCTGTCCGGGTCGCTCCAGTTGCTGGTGGCCAGGACCCGGCCGTTGGTGTCCAGCAGGTACACCGCGCGGCTGCCGGCGCGGCGGTTGAGGCCTTCGAGGTAGGCGTTGACCTGGTTGCGCCGGTATGGCGTCGGGTCGGTGAGCAGGTGACTGACGCTGCGCTCCAGCTCCAGCAGGCTGGGCAGGTAGGTGTACTTGCTGATCTCGCTCTCGACCGTCCGTGCATGCAGCTCCAGCTGGCGTTCGCCATTCTCGGCGAGGGCACGGATGCCGGCGCTCTCGCTGATCCGGTAGCCGCCGTAGCCGAAGCCGAGCATCAGCAGGAGCAGGGGAATGGGGAGCAGCAACTGGCGGACGAGGCGGGGCTTCACGGTCAGTGACGGAGGTACGCTGCAGGGCGGGTCGGGGGATTCCATCACAGTCGTCGCGGCTAGGCCAGCCCGCCGCCACGATGGGCGGCGGAGCGGGCGGTTTTCCGGCACGGCCGGCAGGCGGCGCCGGAAGGGTTCACTCAGTATTCCCAGAAGATCCGTTGCAGCTCCTTGCTGTCCTGGGTCTTGGTCATCGCGACCGCGGCCAGGATGCGCGCCTTCTGCGGGTTCAGGTCGTGGGCGACGATCCAGTCGTTCTTGTCGTCCGGCTGCTCGGCGTTGCGCAGGACGAAGCCGCCGGCATTGACGTGCGAGGAGCGGATGATCTGCACGCCCTGCTTGCGCAGTTCCTGCAGGGTCGGCACCACGCGCGCGGGCACCGAGCCGTTGCCGGTGCCGGCATGGATGATCGCCTTGGCGCCCGCCTGGGCCAGGGCCTTGTAGGCGGTGTCGCTGACGTTGCCGTAGCTGTAGGCGATTTCCACCGGAGCCAGCGCGGAGATCTGCTTGATGTCGAACTCGGAGTTCACCGTGTGCCGCTTCACCGGTGCGCGGAACCAGTAGCTCTTGCCCTCGACCACCATGCCCAGCGGGCCCCACGGGCTCTTGAACGCTTCGGTCTTGATGTTGACCATCTTGCTCGCGTCGCGGCCGGAGAGGATCTCGTCGTTCATGGTGATCAGCACGCCCTTGCCGCGTGCCGACTTGTCGCCGGCCACCGCCACGGCGTTGTACAGGTTGAGCATGCCGTCGGCGGACATCGCGGTGCCCGGGCGCATCGAGCCGACCACCACGATAGGCTTCTCGGTGTGCTCGACCAGGGTCAGGAAGTAGGCGGTCTCTTCCAGGGTGTCGGTACCGTGGGTGATCACGATGCCGTCGACGTCGTCGCTATCGGCCAGCTTGGCGACGGTCTTGCCCAGTTCCAGCAGGTTCTCGTTGGTGAAGCTTTCCGAGGCGATCTGGAACACCTGTTCGCCGCGGACGTTGGCGATGTCCTTGAGCTGCGGCACGCTGGCCAGCAACTGGTCGACCGGCACCTTGGCGGCGGTGTAGGTGGCGCTGTTGGCGGCGCTGGCGCCGGCGCCGGCGATGGTGCCGCCGGTGGCCAGGATGACCACGTTGGACAGTTTCTGTTGCGGTGCGACTTCCTTGGCCTGGGCGGCCTGCGGCAGCAGGAGCATCAGGGCCATAACACCGGGGGCGAACGCGTGGAGCAATGGCTTCATGGCGATATCTCGTGTCGGTAGGTTGGTAGGGTTATCGTCGTTGCACGCAATCAGGCGCGGGCGGCGGGCCGCCCGCCGTCCTGTCAGGGTTTCACCACCAGGCCGACGCCGCGGCCACGGGGATCGGAGGCGGTCTCCAGGGCCTTGCCGTCGACGCGGATGGCCTGGATATCGCCCATGTTCCAGCCCTGGTCCTCCAGGGTGTAGCCCATCGCCTTCAGCTCCTCGGCGACCTTGCCGGCGAGCGGCGCGTAGGCGTCGTAGTAGATCGTGTCCTTGGGCAGCAACTGGTGGTGCACGCGCTGCGCGGCCACGGCCTTCTCCAGCGGCAGGTGGAAGTCGTAGATGTTGTTCAGCACCTGGAAGATCGAGGTGAAGATCCGCGAGCCGCCGGGAGTGCCGACCACCAGGCTGACCTTGCCGTCGCGGGTGACGATGCTCGGGCTCATCGAGGAGAGCATGCGCTTGCCCGGCTCGATGGCGTTGGCGTCGCTGCCGACCACGCCGAAGGCGTTGGCCACGCCCGGTTTGGCGCTAAAGTCGTCCATCTCGTCGTTGAGCAGGAAGCCAGCGCCCTTGACCACCACGCCGCTGCCGAAGTCCCAGTTGAGGGTGTAGGTGTTGCTCACCGCGTTGCCGTCGGCGTCGACGATGGAGAAGTGCGTGGTCTGGTGCGGCTCCAGGCCGGGACGGACCTTCTCGGTCGGCGAGATCGCCGTCGGATTGACCTCGGCGGCACGCTGCTTCAGGTATGCCGGATCGGTCAGGCGCGCCACCGGGACCTTGGAGAAGTCCGGGTCGCCGAGGTAGTCGGCGCGGTCGGCGAACACGCGTTTCTCGATCTCCGCCAGCAGGTGGATGTAGCGCGCGGAGTTCAGCTCGACGCCCTTGAAGTCGGCGGCACGGTTTTCCTTGATGCCCAGCAACTGGGCCAGGGCGATCCCGCCGGAGCTTGGCAGCGGCGCGGTATAGAGCGTGTTGCCCTGCCAGTCGACGCGCATCGGTTCGCGCCACCTGACCTTGTAGTCGGCGAGGTCCTGGTGGGTGATCAGTCCCTTGTCCTGCTGCATCTGTGCCACCAGCAGGTCGGCGGTATGGCCTTTGTAGAACTCGTCCGGGCCCTTGTCGGCGATACGCTCCAGGGTCTTCGCCAGGTCCGGCTGGAGGAACGCCTCGCCGGCCTTCATGTGGCCGAAGTAGTCGCCGAAGTTGGTCTTGCCGTTGAACAGGGCGACGGCGTCCTGGCGGTACTGGAACTGCTTGTCGGCGACCTTGAAGCCCTTTTGCGCGTAGCCGATGGCCGGGGTCAGCAGCTCGCTCCAGGGCAGCTTGCCGAACCGCTTGTGGGCTTCCCAGAGGCCCATCACGGTGCCCGGCACGCCAGCGGCCTTGGCGCCGACCAGGCTGAGGTTCTCGATCACCTCGCCCTTGTCGTCCAGGTACATGGTCTTGCTCGCGGCCTTCGGCGCCACCTCGCGGTAGTCGAGGAAGTACGGCTTGCCGTCCATGTACAGGGTCATGAAGCCGCCGCCGCCGATGTTGCCGGCCTCGGGGTAGGTGACCGCCAGGGTGAAGGCGGTGGCCACCGCGGCGTCCACCGCGTTGCCGCCGGCCTTGAGGATCTGCGCGGCGACCTTGGCGCCGTACTCGTCGGGCGCGGCGACGGCGCCGCCGTCGAGCGTGGCGGCGAAGGCCGAGGAGGATGCGGCGGCAATGGCGACGCCGAGGGACAGGGTTCTGAAGAGCACAGGTTGCATGGGCTTTCCCTATTTATTGTTATCGCAGGCGAGGGTGGAGCAGGCCCCCGCCGGGCGGGCCGGCGAGGGCGGGTACATCAGTGCGGGAGGATCTTGGCGAGGAACTGCTGGGCACGTTCGGAGCGGGCGCTGACGTCGCCGAAGAACTCCTCCTTCTCGCAGTCTTCCACGATCTGCCCGCGGTCCATGAAGATCACCCGGTTGGCGACCTTGCGCGCGAAGCCCATCTCGTGGGTCACGCACATCATGGTCATGCCTTCGTGGGCCAGCTGGACCATCACGTCGAGCACTTCGTTGACCATTTCCGGGTCGAGCGCCGAGGTCGGCTCGTCGAACAGCATCACCACCGGGTCCATCGCCAGCGCGCGGGCGATCGCCACGCGCTGCTGCTGGCCGCCGGAGAGCTGGCCGGGGTGCTTGTGCGCGTGCTCCTTGAGACCGACACGCTCGAGCAGGGCCAGGCCCTTCTTGGTGGCTTCTTCCTTGCTGCGGCCGAGTACCTTGATCTGCGCGATGGTCAGGTTCTCGGTGATGCTCAGGTGGGGAAACAGCTCGAAATGCTGGAACACCATGCCGACCCGCGAGCGCAGCTTGGGCAGGTTGGTCTTCGGATCGGCGATGGAGGTGCCGTCGACGACGATGTCGCCCTTCTGGAAGGGTTCCAGTGCGTTGACGCACTTGATCAGGGTCGACTTGCCCGAGCCCGACGGCCCGCAGACCACCACCACTTCGCCTTTCGCAACCTCGGTGGAGCAGTCGGTCAGGACCTGGAAGTCGCCATACCACTTGCTGACATTCTTGATGGAAATCATACGGTTAACCTTTTCTGCAGACGTTTGACGGCGAACGAGGCGGTGAAGCTTACGACGAAGTAGACCAGGCCGGCGAAAATCAGGAACTCGTTGGCCTGGCCGATGATGTCGCCGCGCGAACGGGCCGAATTGAGGAAGTCCATCAGGCCGACGGTATAGACCAGCGAGGTGTCCTGGAACAGGATGATGCTCTGTTGCAGCAGCAGCGGGGTCATCTTGCGGAACGCCTGCGGCAGGATCACCAGGCGCATGGTCTGCCCGTAGGTCATGCCCAGTGCCTGGGCGGCGCCCATCTGGCCTTTCGGGATGGCCTGGATGCCGGCGCGGACGATCTCGCAGTAGTAGGCCGCCTCGAACATCATGAAGGCCACCAGGCAGGAGGTGAACGCCCCCACCGGGGTGTCCTCGCCGGTGATCCAGCGCAGGATGAAGGGCACCGCGAAGTAGAACCAGGTGATCACCAGCAGCAGCGGGATCGAGCGGAAGTAGTTGACGTAGAAGCCGGCGATGTTCGACAGCAACTTGCTGTGCGACAGCCGCATCAGCGCCAGCACGGTACCCAGCGCGACGCCGCCGAGGACGCCGAGGACCATCAGCTTGAGGGTCATCAGCATGCCTTCCCAGAGGCTCGGCAGGGCGGGAACGATTCCACTGAAGTCCATCATTTACCTCCTACGGAGATCAGGCCCGGTACGGCGACCTTTCTCTCCACCAGGCGCATGATCAGCATCAGGCTCATGTTCAGCGTGAAGTAGATCAGCGTGGCCAGGGTGAAGGCCTCGAACAGATTGGCGGAGAACTCGGCAGTCTGCTTGGTCTGCGCCAGCAGCTCCATCAGGCCGATCAGCGACGCCACCGAGGAGTTCTTGAAGATGTTGAGGAACTCCGAGGTCAGCGGCGGGATGATGATCCGGAAGGCCTGCGGCAGCAGCACGTGGCGGTAGATCTGCGGCAGGCGGAAGCCCATCGCGCGGGCCGCCGAGGTCTGCCCGTAGGGCAGCGCCTGGATGCCGGTGCGCACCTGCTCGCAGACCCGCGCGGCGGTGAACAGGCCGAGGCAGACGACCACGCTGAGGTAGGCCGAGGTAGTCGGGTTGAGGTCCTGCTTGAACCAGGTCTGCAGGCCCTCGGGCAGCAGGTCGGGTACCAGGAAGTACCAGATGAACAGCTGCACCAGCAGCGGCACGTTGCGGAAGATTTCCACGTAGGCGGTGGCGATCCCCGATACCAGGCGGTTCGGCACGGTGCGCATGACGCCGAGCAGCGAGCCCAGCGCCAGGGCGATGATCCAGCCGACCAGGGCGATGGCGATGGTCCAGCCCAGACCGGCGATGTACCAGTCGAGGTAGGTTTCGCTGCCGATCCCGGTGGACTTGAAGAACACGCCCCAGTCCCAGTTGTAATTCATGTTGGGGTTTCCCCTCGGTTCAATCGGTTGCAGACACTGGCGGGGAAGGCAGGCGCCGGCGCGGCCGTGCGGGCCGGCGGCGCTGCTCTTCCGGGGGAGACGGCTGGGGAGGGGCAGGCCCCTCCCGCGTCCCCGAGGCCCCGCCGCGAGGCGGGGGCGACGCGCGAAGCGCTGGCGCTCCGGGAGGAACGCCAGGCGCTCGTTACATCTGCTCGGCGGCCTTGTCGGTCGGGCTGGCGATCAGCTTCTTCAGCTCTTCGCTCATGGGGAAGTTGAGGTTCAGGCCCTTCGGCGGGATCGGCTGGGTGAACCACTTGTCGTAGATCTTGTTGACCTCGCCGGAGGCGTAGGTATCGGTGATGGCCTTGTCGACCACTTTCTTGAACGCCGCGTCGCCCTTGCGCACCATGCAGCCGTAGATCTCGAAGGACTGCGGGGTGCCGCCGACGACCCAGTCGTCCGGCTTCTTGGCCTTGGCCATTTCGCCGTAGAGCAGCGCGTCGTCCATCATGAAGGCCACCGCGCGGCCGGATTCGAGCATCATGAAGGACTCGCCGTGGTCCTTGGCGGAGATGATGTTCATGCCCATCTTCTTGTCCGCGTTCATGGCCTTGAGCAGGCGCTCGGAGGTGGTGCCGGCGGTGGTCACCACGTTCTTGCCCTTGAGGTCGTCGAAGTCCTTGATGTTGGCGGTCTTCTTCGACAGCAGGCGGGTGCCGACCTCGAAGATGCCGACGGAGAAGTCGACCTGCTTCTGGCGCTCTTCGTTGTTGGTGGTGGAGCCGCACTCGATGTCCACGGTGCCGTTCTGCACCAGCGGGATGCGGGTCTGCGAGGTGACCAGGTTATAGCGGACCTTCAGCTCGGGGAGGTTGAGTTCCTTCTTCACCGCCTCGACCACTTTCAGTTGCAGGTCGTGGGAGTAGCCGATCGGCTTGCCCGGCTCGGTGCCGAGGTAGGAGAAGGGAATCGAAGCGTCACGGTGACCGAGGGTGATGGTGCCGGTTTCCTTGATCTTCTTCAGCGTGCCGGTGAGCTCGTCAGCGACGACCGGAGCGGACAACAGAGCGGCCACGATGGCGGTGCTCAGCAGACTGGGAGCGATACGCATGAATTTCTTCCTCGACTTGTTTTGATTTTTATTGAGCCGCGAGCGCCTGGCCTCTCCGGGACAGGGTGTTTCGCGGTTTTCCCCGGCGGGGGAAGCCACGAGAGTATCGTGCTTGCCGAACAGTGTAGTGGCAGGATGCATGCCAGCTTATGAAATCCGGTTTTTTTTAGCCTAACCGTTTGAAAGTAAAAGAAATTAAATTTGGATGAAAATGCCCCGAAATGGCCTTTCGTCCGCTCTTCCGAATATTTTCGGGGCATGGCGTTCGGTTTTCCGAACGTTTCGCCGAGGTCCGTTCTTGAGCCATTCCGGGGTTTTCTGACGGTTCGTTCAGAAATTGTTCAGGCTTCGTTCAGGCCCGATTCAGGCCGGGTTCAGCAGAATTCACGCTGCGAGGCGCAAGCCGTCACGTCTTGCCTTCCTTCCCTGGCGACGGCCGCCTGGAGTCCACATGCGCTATCTCATCCTCAGCCTGCTGGCCGTGCTCGCCGCACCTGCCTGGGCTGCCGACGACGGCGACTTCTGGTACCTGCAGACCAGCGTCTACACCCGGCATTTCAACCCGGATCCTGAACACAACAATCACCAGGACCTGCTCGGCCTCGAATACAACCGCGCCGATGGCGTGCTGGCCGGCGGTGCGACCTTCCGCAACTCGTTCAGCCAGCGCTCCAACTACGCCTACCTGGGCAAGCGTTTCGACAGTGACAGCTACCCGGTCTACCTGAAGCTCACCGGCGGCCTGTTGCAGGGCTATCGCGGCGAATACCGCGACAAGATCCCGCTGAACCGCTTCGGCGTCGCGCCGGCGATCATCCCCTCGGTGGGCGTTCGCTTCGGCCCGCTGGGCAGCGAGCTGGTGCTGCTCGGCAATTCGGCGGCGATGATCAACCTCGGCCTGCGTCTCTGAGGCCAGGAACGAGCACGGAACGCTGGCTGGTCTAGGCTGTCGTCTGTTCCCCGAGCCGCGTTCCTGAGCGGTTCGTCACTCGACAGGAGACTCCCATGCAGATCGATCTGAGCGACAAACTGGCAATCGTCAGCGGTTCCACCGCCGGCATCGGCTTCGCCATCGCCAGCGGCCTCGCCGCCGCCGGCGCCACCGTGGTGGTCAACGGACGTAGCCAGGCGGCGGTGGACCGTGCGATCGCGGCGATCCGGAACGGCCAGCCGGATGCCAGGGTGCGCGGCGTCGCCGGCGACCTGGGCACGGCGGAAGGCTGCGCGGCTTTCGTTGCGGCCGAGCCGAAGGCGGACATCCTGGTCAACAACCTGGGCATCTTCGAGCTGAAGGACTTCTTCGACATCGAGGACGCCGAGTGGAGCCGCTTCTTCGAGGTCAACGTGATGTCCGGGGTGCGCCTGGCCCGCGCCTACGTCCCGGGAATGGTCGAGCGCGGTTGGGGGCGAGTGGTGTTCCTGTCTTCGGAATCGGCGTTGAACATCCCGGCGGACATGATCCACTACGGCTTCAGCAAGACCGCCAACCTCTCGGTGTCGCGCGGCCTGGCCAAGCGCCTGGCCGGCACCGGGGTGACGGTGAATGCGGTGCTGCCCGGACCGACCCTCACCGAAGGCGTCGCCGAGATGCTCCGCGAGGATGCGCAGAAAGCCGGGCAGAGCATAGAAGAGGCCGGCACCGCCTTTGTCCGGCAGCACCGTTCCAGTTCGATCATCCAGCGCCTGGCGACGCCCGAGGAAGTCGCCAACCTGGTGGTCTACACCTGCTCGACCCAGGCCTCGGCGACCACCGGCGCGGCCCTGCGGGTCGACGGCGGGGTGCTCGACAGCCTGGCCTGACGAGCGCGCAACGCCAGCGTAAAAATGCTCCTCGGCACTCGCGGCGCGGTGCCCGGCGGCCCTGGCCGGTTGCCGCGCCGGCGTCTGGCGGCGGCGCTCGTAAAGCTTGCGTAACGAGGCGCGACAGGAGGCGCCGGCAGGTCTAGAACGGCAGGTACCGTCATTCAGAGGATACCGCCACTCATGTCAGCAGCCTCGTTAGCCACCCTCGACGGGTCGCTCCGCATGACCCTCGTCGAGCAACCCCGACCGCCGGCTCTCGCCGACCTCGGCAGCCGCCTGATGATCGTCGTCGAGCGACGCGAGGACTGGGCCTCCTACCTGCCCAGCGAGGAAGTACTCACCGCCCAGGAATACCTCGAGCAATCGGCGCGCGACCACGGCGGCCGCCGCGTGCAGGTGATCAACCTGTGCCGCGGCTACAAGTACCTCGGCCTCGGCTACTACTGTTCGCTGCTGGCCGAGGCCCGTGGCCACCGGGTGATCCCGTCGCTGCGCTGCATCAGCGAACTGGCTCGCAAGTCGGTGTACGGGCTGGCCCTGGGTGGCCTCGACAAGGCCCTGGACAAGGCGCTGTGCCGTACGCCCTATGGCGCCACCGACGGCTTCACCCTGACCCTGTATTTCGGCCATACCGAGTTCGAGCCGCTGGCCGACCTCGCCCGCCAGTTGTTCGAAGCCTTTCCCTGTCCGATCCTGCTGGTGGAGTTCCGTCGCCAGCAGGGCTGGCATATCGAGGGCGTGCGCCCTGGCGTGCTGAACCGCCTGCGCAGCGACCAGGAGGACGTTTTCGCCGACGCTCTCGACGGTTTCAGCCGGCGCGCCTGGCGCATGCCGCGTTCGCGGCGGGTGGCACGCTACGACATGGCGATCCTCCACGATCCCGACGAAGCGCTGCCGCCGTCCAACCCGCAGGCGCTGGCCAACTTCGTACGGGTCGGCGCCAGCCTCGGCATCGACGTCGAACTGATCGGACGCAAGGACTACGCGCGCCTGGCCGAGTTCGACGCCCTGCTGATCCGCGAGACCACCCGGGTCGACCACCATACCTATCGCTTCGCCGAGAAGGCCGAGCGCGAAGGCCTGGTGGTGATGGACGACCCGGCATCGATCCTGCGCTGCACCAACAAGGTTTACCTGGCCGACCTGCTTGGTTGCCGGCAACTGGGCATGCCGCTCACCGAGATCCTCTACAAGGAACGCCCGCAGGACTGGCAGCGGGTGGCCCGGCGCCTGGGCTTCCCGCTGGTGCTGAAGATTCCCGATGGCTGCTTCTCCCGTGGCGTGGTCAAGGTCAACGACGACAGCGAACTGCTGGCGGCGGCGAGCGAGCTGTTCGAGCGCTCGGTCCTGTTGCTGGCCCAGGAGTTCTTCTACACCGAGTACGACTGGCGCATCGGCGTGCTCGACCGCCAACCGCTGTACGCCTGCCAGTACTTCATGTCGCGCGGCCACTGGCAGATCTACAACCACAAGGCCGACGGCCAGGACGTCAACGGCGAGTGCCGCGCCGTGCCGCTGGAGCAGGTGCCGCCGGCGGTGCTGGAGCTGGCCCTGGAGGCCGCCGGGCGGATCGGCGACGGCCTCTACGGGGTGGACCTGAAGCAGGCCGGCGACAAGGTGCTGGTCATCGAGGTCAACGACAACCCGAATATCGATGCCGGCGTCGAGGACGGCCAGCTCGGCGACGAACTCTACCGGCGCATCCTCCAGGCCTTCGTCCAGCGCCTGGAACTCAAGCACCGTGGCCAGTTGAGCAAGGCGCTGCGCTGAACGGCGCGCCTCAGTCCGGCCGGCGCGTGGCCAGGCGCAGGCCGGAGCCGCGGGCGAGGGCGGCCGGCCTGACGCAACGGACCCGGTAGCGGCCGCGCTCATCGATCTCGATGCCCTGCAACTCGGGAGCGAAACCGGGAAAGTGCTCGCCGAAGGCCTGCAAGGCCAGCAGGTAGTCGATCAGCGCCGGCGATTCCTCGGCCACCCGTTCGCCGGGCAATAGCAGCGGCGTGGCCGCCGGATGGACGCCGACCAGGCTGGCGACCACACGGCCGCCGAGCCTGTCGATCGCCACCGCTTCGGTTTCGTCCCTGACCAGGTGCCCATAGACCGTGGCCGGCGCCAGCGCGGCGTGGCCGGCAGTCCTGGCGGCGGCGTCGGCGAGGGCGGTCAGGTGCAGCCGCAGGCTGGCTTCGTGGATCATCGCGCAGAGTTCGCGCAGGCCGATGTAGCGGTACAGCGGCGAGCTGTCGAGCAACTCCGGCAACACCTGCTTCAGCGGCGCATCGTCGTCGTGCCGGCGTTTGAATTCGCACAGCCTGTCCACCAGCGGCTGCGCGTGTTCCGCCCTGGCGCCCTGGGGAAACAGCAGCAGGAAGCGATAGTCGCCGGTGCGCAACGGGGCGATGCCGTGCCGGCGCAGGTAGCGGCAGACCACCGCGGCGGGTACTCCGAAGCTGGCCGGGCGACCGCGCGAATCGAGGCCGGGGGCGCTCAGGGCGACGCGCAGCGGGTCCAGCCGAGGACTGCTGTCGAGTGTCTCGGCGAGCCCGTGCCAGCGCTTCGCCGGCGTCTCCCGGCCGGCCTCGATGCCAGGCCCCGGGTTGCCCCGCAGTATCTCGAAGAACCACGTATCGCCATCCTCCCTGGCGAGCCGCGCGGCGGCTTCCCAGAGCGCCCGGCGAAAGGCCTCGGCGATGTCGCCGGCGTGCGCCGCCGGGGCTCCCGCGGACGTCTTGCGGTAGGCCGTGGAGAGGTCGTTCAGCGGTGTCGCCAGGCGCTCCGCGGTGCTCCCCGAGCCGATCCGCCACTGCTTGGCCGGCGCCAGGTCGAGGCGTGCGCGGCCGTTGTAGCGGGCGCTCACCGGCGTGCGCGGGACCGGCGGGGCATAGTCGCGCAGCCGCCTGGGGCCCGCCGGGGCGCGCCATTCGCGCAGGTCGCTGTCGATGCGCTCGGCGATGAAGCGTGCGGGGCCGGCGGCCAGGTTGAAGCATCCCTGGACCTCGTCCAGTAGCTGGCTGGACAACTGCTCGATGCGCAGTTGACGAAACAACAGGAACAGCGGGATGGACGGCGCGACCTGGCGGAGTTCATCGAGCGCCGCCAATTGTGCGGCTTCGTTCTCGCCTGTCGGCTCCGCGACGAGCAGGAGGATGCCGGCGGGGTGCGCGGCGTTGCCGAGAAAATCCAGGGCGACCTTGCGGCTTGGCGCCTGGAAGAGCCGATAGCCGCGTATTTCCAGTTGTCGACAAAGCTCGGAAAGACGATTCGCATCATTGGCCGCGTTTATGTTGGAAGTGACGAGTATTGAATGACGCGAAGGATTGTTTCGAGACATGCTGTTGTCCTTGTCCATTCGAACCGCTCGGTTTCGCCGGCAAAAGCGTCGCCCGGCACGCCGAAGGCTCTCGCGAGGCGCGACTAGTGATTGATGATGTACTTGGCGCTGGCGAAGGTCGGCGGGATATAGAAGTTCCACTTCTTTTGCCGGGCGAGTGCCTTGAAGGCGCCGATGCAACTGCAACCGACCTTCTGGAAGATGTTGCTCTTGTGAAACTTGACGGTACTCAGGGAGCGGCTGATCTGTTCGGCTATTTCTTTTTCCGAGAGACCGGAAAGCAGCAGGTAGATCACGTCCCATTCGCGCGAGGTGAACAACTCCGAGGGGGGCGTGAAGGTGAAGGTACCGATGCCGTCGGTGGCGATGAAGCCGCGCGGGGCGACCGAGGTCAGGGTCTTGGCATGGGCGATCACCCCGGTGCGGTTGCCGCGCCGGTCATACAGCGGCATGCGCTCGAAGTACAGGCAGCAGGGCGCCGGATGGTCGTCCGGCCTGAGCAGCGCCAGGGCCTCGATGCGCTTGCCGGTCTGGATGACCAGCTTGTCGTGCTCTTCGATGCTGGCACTGAAGGGGGACAGCAGGGAGTTCTTCTGGCCGAACCGCGGGGTGATCAGTTCGGTATAGCGACGATTGACATAGACGAAGTTGAGACAGTTGTCTTTCACACTCCAGGCCTCTTCGCTCTGCTCCCAGGAAATGATCAGTTCGATGGGAATGTGCACCGACATGTGGTGAGTCATGTCCAGCAGCTTTTCGATATCCAATAGCGTCATTGGCTACTCCACTCATTTACATGTGGGCGGGTCTTTGAATGGAAGAAAGATGGCGAGGCGAGTGCGTGCCGGGATGTTCGTTGGGACCTGCGGAAGTTTCTCTGGCAAGTGCTATCTTCTTTTCGGTGGCGTTCGACTCCTGCGTCTGCGAAGTGTTACCGGAGCAACTACGCCGGGGCGCAATTCGATTTCAGGTTATATCCGCGACCTCATGCCCAGGCTGTACTTTTGATCGAGTTTTTTTGCGCTGTTCTAATAGGGGGCGGGCGCGTTGTTCGAAAAGTCGATTGACAGCTGACGGAGGTGGCCAGGGTCCTATCGAACAATTCCAGGAATTCCCTTTTTCCAATGCGCGATGCCACCGGTCCGTACTTCGCTCGCCGGGGCCGTTGCGCGGCTATGGTGGAAGTCCCGAGGCCTATCGAGGCTTTGTCATGTCGCGTGTGCTTTTCCTGCTCCTGGCCATGGTGCTCGCCGGCCTGGGCCAACCGACCCTCGCCGCGCCCCTGCCGGACGAGCTGCCGGCAGCGTTGCCCGCCGCGCCGCCGGTCGCGCCGTTGCCCATGGGCAGCGCGCCACAGCCGCAACCGGAGGCCGCCGAGCCGGACCTGCCGGGTAGCGACGCGGCCAGCGCCGACGGGGAGGCGACGACCAAGGACGGCTTGAAGATCGGCAACGGCAGTCTCCGCCTGCGCCAGGACGATCCCGGGCCGACCCGGGAAAGCCCGCTGCGCGATCCCCGCCTGAATCCCTACGCACCGCGTCAGCCCTGACCGACGGCCCGCGCCCGGTGGTCGGGCGGGTCTAGGCTTGTGCTGCGGTCGGCGGCGTTCCACGGCGAGCGCCGACCGTTCGTCCGCGCCGCGGGCTTTTTTCCCCGCCACTGTCGAAAGGCGCCCTCGCCGGGCGACTACCGAACGAACGGATCGTCGATCCGCACCAGGAGCCCACCGCCATGAAATACCTCTGCCTGATCTATTTCGACGAAGCGAAGCTGGCCGCCGTGCCGGCCGAGGAGCTTGCCGCCATCGTCGACGAGTGCATGACCTACTCCGACCAGTTGGGCAAGGCCGGCCACTACATCGCCTCGCACGCCCTGCAGTCGGTGCAGACCGCCACCACCCTGCGCCACCAGGGCGGGCGGCTGGCGATGACCGACGGGCCGTTCGCCGAGACCAAGGAGCAACTCGGCGGCTTCTACCTGATCGAGGCGCGTGACCTCAACCAGGCCCTGCAGATCGCCGCGAAGATTCCGCCGGGACGGCTCGGCTGCGTCGAGGTGCGACCGGTCAAGGAATGGGAGTGAGGGCGCCCGGCGCCGGAGGTGAAGCATGTGCCCCCTGTGCATCGCATCCCTGTCCCTGGTGTGCGCCGGCGGCGCTTCGCTGGCCGGCTTCGCCCTGGCGACCGGGCGCCGGCGCCGCTGGCGGAACGACCCCGGGCAGGCTGGAAAACCGAGAATTTCCGTGGAGAATCGGCAATGAATCCTTCTTTGCAGGACCACCCGGTGAGCAACCGGGAACAATGGCTGGACGCCCGTCGCCGCCTGCTGGCGCGGGAAAAGCAACTCACCCGCCTGCGCGACCAGGTCGCCGCCGAACGACGCGAACTGCCCTGGGTCAGGGTGGACAAGGACTACCGCTTCCAGGGCGAGCGCGGTGAGCGTTCGCTGGCCGAGTTGTTCGGCGGCAATAGCCAGCTAATCGTCTACCACTTCATGTTCGCGCCGGGCTGGAGCGAAGGCTGCGTCGGCTGTTCGTTCCTCGCCGACCACATCGACGGCGCCAACCGGCACCTGGCGCACCACGACGTCAGCCTGGTGGCGGTATCGCGCGCGCCCCTGGAAGAGTTCCAGGCGTTCCGCCGGCGCATGGGCTGGCGTTTCGACTGGTACTCCTCGTACGGCAGCGATTTCAACCGTGACTTCGGGGTGTCCTTCGACAAGGCGCAACTGGCCGCCGGCAGCGTCGACTACAACTACCAGCCGACCCCCGACGCCGGCGAGGAAATGCCGGGTGCCAGCGTGTTCCTGCGCAATCCGGCGGGCGAGGTGTTCCACACCTATTCGGCCTATGCGCGCGGCCTCGACATCCTGCTCACCACCTACAACTTCCTCGACCTGACGCCCAAGGGGCGCAACGAGGACGCGATCATGGACTGGCTGCGTCACCACGACCGCTACGACGAGGCGCCGAAAAGCGCCTGCTGCCATGCGCAGGCCAGCCATTGAGGGAGCACGGCGAGCCGTTGCGCAGCCGCATCGAGGCGCTGTACCGCGAGGAGTCGCGGCGCGTGCTGGCGACCCTTATCCGCCTGCTCGGCGATTTCGAGCTGGCCGAGGAGGCCTTGCACGACGCCTTCATCGCCGCCGTCGAGCAGTGGCCGCGCGACGGTATCCCGCGCAACCCGCGCGCCTGGCTGGTTTCCGCTGGGCGCTTCAAGGCCATCGACAACCTGCGCCGGCGAGCGCGTTTCGACGCCTCGCAGCGACTGCTCGCCGAGCAACTGGAAGAGCAGGCCGAGGCGCCGGCGGAGGAGGGCGATGCGGTGGAAGACGACCGGCTACGCCTGATCTTCACCTGCTGCCACCCGGCGCTGACCCCCGAGGCACAGGTGGCGCTGACCCTGCGCGAGGTCTGCGACCTGCGCACCGAGGAGATCGCCCGCGCCTTCCTCGCCGCGCCCAGCGCCATCGCCCAACGCATCGTGCGGGCCAAGAACAAGATCCGCGAGGCCCGGATTCCCTACCAGGTACCGACCCTGGAGGAACTCCCCGAGCGGCTGGGCAACGTCCTGCAAGTGATCTACCTGGTGTTCAACGAGGGCTACTCGGCCTCCACCGGCGCCAGCCTGACCCGCGCCGATCTCAGCGGCGAGGCGATCCGCGTCGGCCGCCTGCTGGTCGAGCTGCTGCCCGACCCCGAGGCCCTCGGCCTGCTCGCCCTGATGTTGCTGCACGACTCGCGGCGCCAGGCGCGGATCTCGGCCAGCGGCGAACTGGTGCGGCTCGACGAGCAGGACCGCGCTCTGTGGGATCGTGGACTGATCGTCGAGGGGCTCGGCCTGGTCGAGCGGGCCCTGGCCAGCCGCCGCGTCGGGCCCTACACCCTGCAGGCGGCGATCGTTGCGGTGCATGCCCAGGCGCCGCGCGCCGAGGACACCGACTGGGCACGGATCGTCGCCCTCTACGACGCGCTGCTGTACCTGGCGCCGTCGCCGGTGGTCGAACTCAACCGCGCCGTGGCCTTGGCCATGCGCGATGGCGTCGAGGTCGGGCTGGCCGTGGTCGATGCGTTGCTGGCGCGAGGTGAACTGGCCGATTACCACCTGGCGCACTCGGCGCGTGCCGACTTCTGCCGCCGTCTCGGTCGCCGCCGCGAGGCCCGCGAGGCCTACCGCGCGGCGCTGGCCCTGGCGCGCCAGGAGCCGGAGCGGCGCTTCATCGAGCAGCGCCTGCGCGAACTCGATTGAAGCCGGCTCAGGCGCCGTTGGCGCAGGCCGTACGCGCTTCGCCGCCAACGCCACGGGTGAACCACCAGAACGCCAGGGCCGCCAGGCTGATCGCCGCGCCGAGCAGGCTCACCGCGTCCCAGCCGGCCCAGGCGTACATGGCGGTGCCGGCGCTGGCGCCGAGGCCGCTGCCGGCGGCGTAGAACAGCATGTAGCAACCCACCAGGCGGCTGTGGGCGCGCGGGTCGATGGCGAAGACCAGGCTCTGGTTGAGCACATGGATCGCCTGGCCGGCGAGATCGAGCAGCAGCACGCCGAGAATCAGCGCCGCCAGCGAATGCGCGCCGAGGGCGAGCGGCAGCCAGGACAGCAGCAACAGCAGCAGGGCGCCGCCGCTGAGCGCCTGGGCGTGGCCGCGATCGGCCAGGCTGCCGGCCCGCGCCGCGCCCAGCGCGCCGAGCGCGCCGACCAGGCCGAAGGCGCCGATGGCGCTGTGCGACAGCGAATGCGGCGGCGCGCCGAGCAGCAATACCAGGCTGCTCCAGAACACCCCGAAGGCGGCGAACATCAACAGCCCGAGCAGGCCGCGCACCTGCAGCACGCGCTGGCTCGCCAGCAGGCCGAACATCGAGCCGAGCAGTTGCCGGTAGGTCAGCCCCAGTTCGTTGCTCGGCGCCGCCGGCAGTACCCGCCAGAGCAGCAGGCCGAGCCCGCCCATGCTCGCTGCCGAGACCAGGTAGACGCTGCGCCAGCCGCCGAGGTCGGCGAGCAGCCCGGCCAGGCTGCGCGCCAGCAGCAGGCCGATCACCACGCCGCCCTGCGCCGCGCCGACCACCCGCCCGCGCTCGCCAGGCGCCGCCAGCGCCGCGGCGTAGGCCAGCAGTCCCTGGGTCATGGCGGTGCCGAGCAGGCCCAGTCCGAGCAGCCCCAGCGCCAGGCCGAGGGTATCGCCGGCGAAGCCCACCAGCAGCAGCGACAGCACCAGCAGCAGGAGCTGGACGAACATCAGCCGGCGCCGCTCCAGCAGGTCGCCCAGCGGCACCACCAGCAGCAGCGCCAGGGCGCAACCGGCCTGGGTCGCGCCGAACAGCAGGCCGACCCCGGCCTGGCCGATGGCGAACTCGGCACCGAGGACGTCCAGCAGCGGCTGGGCGTAATAGACGTTGGCCACGCTGAGACCGCAGGCGACGGCGAACAGCAGCACCAGCGCGGAGGGGAGGGAGGATGGCGAGGATGGCATGCGAAGCGCTCCGTAAGGTTTCAATATGAAACTAAAGCGGAGGCTAGGAATTTTGGTTTTAAAATGCAACCTATATTATCGCAGCAGTGCGTCTATCGATCGCGACTCGCGCACAGTGGAACGCGGGCCCGCCGCTGATTCACCTGGCGGCGGGCCCGCGTAGCGGACGCTACCGGTCCTGCTCGCAGTTGACCATCCAGGCCACGCCGAAGCGGTCGGTGAACATGCCGAAGCTCGCCGCCCAGAAGGTCGGGCCCAGCGGCATCTGGACCGAGCCGCCCTCGGCGAGGGCGTTGAACAGGCGCTCGGCCTCGGCCTTGCTGTCGACGTTAAGGCTGATGGAACAGCCCTTGATGCCTTCGTAGGGATAGGCCGGGTGATTGTCCGAGGCCATCAGGGCGAAGCTGCCGACCACCAGCCGTGCGTGCATGATCTTGTCCTTCCAGTCGGCCGGGATGTCGCCGCACTCGGGGCTGTCGCCGAACGGCAGCATGGCCTCCAGGGTGCCGCCCAGGTGCTGGTGGTAGCAGCTGAAGGCCTCCCGGCAATTACCGTTGAAGATCAGGTAGGGGACGATTTGCATGGCGCTTTCCTCGTTCTTGGCGGAGTGCGGGGCGGTTCAGTTGCGTTTTTCCAGCTCGGCGCGCAGGCGCTCCTCGCGCTCGCGCAGTTCCGGGGTGAACTCCTCGCCGAAGTCCTCGGCCTCGAAGACCTGGCGGATCTCGATCTCGGATTCGCCGTCGAATGGGTTCGGGCATCGCTTGACCCACTCGATGGCCTCTTCCAGGGAGGCCACCTGGAACATCCAGAAACCGGCGATCAGCTCGCGGGTCTCGGCGAAGGGGCCGTCGATCACCGTCCGCGCGTTGCCGGAGAAACGCACCCGGGCGCCCTTGGCGCTGGGCTGTAGCCCTTCGCCGGCGAGCATCACCCCGGCCTTGACCAGTTCCTCGTTATAGCGGCCCATCGCCGCGAGCAGTTCCTCGCTGGGCATCTCGCCGGCTTCGGAAGCCTGGGTGGCCTTGACGATCACCATGAATCTCATCTGCGTTCTCCTTGTTGTTCTGCGCAATGACGGCCCGTTCTGGCCCGCCTCCCGAACTGGTCGAACGGCAGGCCGGCGGATCGACAGGCGACGGCGGTTTTTTCGCTGGCCGGGGCAGTATAGGAGGCCCGCGCCGAGCGGCCGGGATGGCCGACGAGCGTCGCTGCGGAGTGTGCCGACCGCTGGGCGGGCCGCGCCAGCCGTGGCCTGCAGGGCTTCTACACTGTTCCGGCAGAGCCATTTCCGCGAGCCTCGGCATGCCCCGTATCGTCTTCGCCCCGGCCATCCAGCGGCACGTCGCCATGCCCGCGCTGGACGTCGGCGCCGCCACCGTCGCCTCCGCCTTGCAGGCGGCCTTCGCCCGCGAGCCTCGCTTGCGCGGCTACCTGCTCGACGACCAGGGCAGTCTGCGCCGGCATGTGGCGCTGTTCGTCGATGGCGTGCAGGTCCGCGATCGCCGGGGATTGGGCGATCCGCTCCAAGACGATAGCGAGATCTACGTGGTGCAGGCGCTGAGCGGCGGTTGACCAACAGAGGAGAACATCCGGTGAGCGAGCGACTCTATGTCGGCACCCGCAAGGGCCTGTTCGAGCTGCGGCGCAACGCGGCGGGCCAGTGGCTGCCGATGGCCAGCCACTTCCTCGGCGAGCCGCTGAGCATGCTCCTCGCCGACCCGCGCGACGGCGCGCTCTACGCGGCGCTGAATCTCGGCCATTTCGGCGTCAAGCTGTGGCGTCGCGACGCCGGCGCGACGGACTGGAAGGAATGCGCGGTGCCGGTCTATCCGCCGCAGCCGCCAGCGGCCGAACCGCTGGAAGGCCAGGCGGCGGAGCCACCCTGGTCGCTACAGCAGTTGTGGATCCTCGAGCCAGGCGGCGCCGACCGGCCCGGCACGCTGTGGGCCGGGACCATCCCCGGCGGCCTGTTCCGCTCTGACGACCGTGGCGCCAGCTGGCGCCTCAACCGCGAACTCTGGGAACGACCCGAACGCGCCCAGTGGTTCGGCGGCGGCTACGACCATCCCGGCATCCATTCCATCTGCGTCGACCCACGCGACAGTCGCCACCTCACCGTCGCGGTGTCTTGCGGCGGCGTCTGGCAGAGCCACGACGACGGCCGCAGCTGGACCTGCACCACCAGAGGCATGCGCGCCGACTACATGCCGCCGGAGCAGAGCGAGGAGGCGGCGATCCAGGACCCGCACCGCCTGGTGCAGTGCCAGGCGCGCCCGGAGTTCCTCTGGGTGCAGCACCACAACGGCATCTTCCGTTCCCGCGACGGCGGCCTGCATTGGCAGGGCGTGGTCGCCGAGCCGTCCAGCTTCGGCTTCGCCGTCGCCGTGCATCCGCGGCAGCCGGACACGGCCTGGTTCGTCCCGGCGACCAAGGACGAATGCCGCATTCCCAGGGACGCCCGTTTCGTGGTCACCCGCACCCGCGACGGTGGCCACAGCTTCGAGACCCTCGAGCGCGGCCTGCCCGATGGCCCGGCCTACGACCTGGTCTACCGCCACGGCCTGGACATCGACCCCAGCGGCGAGCGCCTGGCCATGGGCTCGACCACCGGCGGCCTGTGGCTCAGCGAGAACGGCGGGGAGGACTGGCAGCAGCTCTCCGCCAACCTGCCGCCGATCTACTGCGTGCGCTTCGCCTGAGCGCGCGGCGCTGGACAGCCTCGGCGCGCTTGCATAAGTTCGTGGGTTTTCGCCAAGGAGCCCACCCCATGAGCCTCGAATCCGTCCGGCGGTTCTTCGCCGAGAAAGCCCCGGACCTGCGCATCATCGAGCTGGAAACCAGCACCGCCACCGTCGCCCTGGCCGCCGAGGCCCATGGCGTGGAGCCGGGGCGGATCGCCAAGACCCTGTCGCTGCGGGTCGGCGAGCGCACCGTACTGGTAGTGGCGCGCGGCGACGCGCGGCTGGACAACCGCAAGATCAAGGCCGCCTTCGGCGGCAAGGCGAAGATGCTCGGCGCCGAGGACGTGGTCGAGCTGACCGGGCACCCGGTCGGCGGAGTCTGCCCGTTCGGCCTGGCGACGCCGCTGGCGGTGTACTGCGACGTCTCGCTGCAAGCCTTCGACGAAGTGCTTCCGGCCGCCGGGGCGGTGCACAGCGCGGTCCGTATCGCCCCGCAACGGATGGCCGAGCTGGTGGATGCGCAGTGGGTCGATGTATGCCAGGAAGTCCTCCAGGAAGCCTGACGGCAACTGCCGGGCTCAGGCCAGATTGAGCTGCCAGGACACCCCGAAGCGGTCGGCCAGCCAGGCGAAACGCTGGCTGAAGCCGTAGTCGCCGAGCGGCATCAGGGCCTTGCCGCCGTCGCTCAGGGCCTCGGCCAGGCGCTCGATCTGCGCGTTGCTCTCGCAGTCGACGAAGAAGGAGAACGCCGGGGTGAAATCGAAGGCGTGCCGCACATGGCTGTCGATGCAATGCACGCTCTGGTCGCCGAGGCGGAACAGCGCCTTCAGCACCGAGCCCTCCGGGCCCGGCCCCTCGGCGCCGTAGCGCTGGATCTGGAGGATCTCGGCGTCGTCGAACAGCGACAGGTAGAAGTTCATGGCCGCCTCGGCCTGGACCCCCTGGAACATCAGGAAGGGTCGTACGCGTGCGCTCATCGCGGTCTCCTCTGGAAGGCTGGCTCGAGGCTAGAGCCTAGCTCACCACGTTGCGGGTGAAACGCACCACCTCGTCGCCGTCGTTGACGTAGGCGTACGGCTGGTCGCTGGCGAAGGCATGGAAGTCGCCGGCCTCGATGCGCCGTTCGCCGTCGGCCAGTTCCAGGCGCAGGCGACCTTCGATGACCAGAACCATCTCCCGCCAGCCGGCGGCGTCGGGTTCCGATACGTAGCGCTCGCCCGGTCCCAGCGACCAGGCCCAGAGTTCCACCTCGCGCCGCGCCGGTGCGCTGGCGAGGAGGGTGGCGCGGCTCTCGGGGTGGTGGCCGACCCAGGCCACCGCATTGATCCGCGAGCGGTCGGTGGCCGGTGCCTGGACCAGGTCGGGGAACAGCACGCCGAGGGCGGCGGCGATACGGTCGAGGGTCGACAGGCTGACATTGACGTCGCCGCTCTCGATGCCCACCAGCATCCGCCGGCTGACACTGGCCGCGCGGGCCAGCGCTTCCTGGCTGAGGCCGGCTTGCAGGCGCAGGCGGCGGACGTTGCCGGAGACATGTTCGAGGACGCTGGGGCGTTCGGTAGGGTTGGGCAATATATTGCTCACTGTCGCGGTTTTGCGCATTATAGTGCACATCCCGTTTCCCGCAGTCCATCGGGCTGCTTCCCACTGCCGGACCTCTTCCATGACCTCCACCTCCCGCGGCCTCGCCGGAACGCTGTTGCCGGTCGGCCTGCTATTGATCGCCATGGCCTCGATCCAGAGCGGCGCCTCCCTGGCGAAAAGCATGTTCCCCCTGGTCGGCGCCCAGGGCACCACGGCCCTAAGGCTGTTCTTCGCCGCGCTGATCCTGCTGCTGCTCCTGCGTCCCTGGCGCAAGCGCCTGAGCCTGCAATCGCTGCGCTCGGTGGTGGTCTACGGCATCGCCCTGGGCGGCATGAACCTGCTGTTCTATCTCTCGGTGCGCACCGTGCCGCTGGGCATCGCGGTGGCCCTGGAGTTCACCGGGCCGCTGCTGGTGGCGATCCTCTCCTCGCGGCGCCTGCTGGACTTCCTCTGGATCGGCCTGGCGGTGTTCGGCATCTGGCTGTTGCTGCCGCTGGGCAACAGCGCCGAGCCGCTCGACCTGGTCGGCGCCGCCTATGCCCTCGGCGCCGGCGTGTGCTGGGCGCTGTACATCCTCTTCGGCCAGCGCGCCGGCGCCGACCATGGCGCCCAGGGCGCCGCGCTGGGGGTGCTGGTGGCGGCGATCCTGGTTGTGCCGATCGGCGTCGCCCACGCCGGCGCCGACCTCCTCGACCCGGCGCTGATCCCGTTGGCGCTGGGCGTCGCGGTGCTCTCCACGGCCTTGCCCTACACCCTGGAAATGGTCGCGCTGACCCGCCTGCCGGCGCGCACCTTCGGCACCCTGATGAGCATCGAGCCGGCCTTCGGCGCGCTCTCCGGGCTGCTGTTCCTCGGCGAGCGGCTGAGCCCGACCCAATGGCTGGCCATCGGCGCGATCATCCTCGCCTCGGTCGGCACTACCCTCAGCGTCAAGTCGCGTGGCGCCGCCCCGGCGCTACCGGCCAAGGACTGAGGCGGCCGTCGCGTCCTCCCGCTGCAGGCGCTCGTGCTGGCGGATGAAGCGCCGCGCGCTGCGCGCCAGGCGGATGCAGAGCATGATCGCCGCGCCGGTCAGGCCCACCACCAGGCCCTGCCACAGGCCGCGCGGTCCGGTGGGTTCCTGGAACCAGTCGGTGAGGCCGAGGCTGTAGCCCACCGGCAGGCCGATGCCCCAGTAGGCGAACAGGGTCATGATCATCGTCACCCGGGTGTCCTGGTAGCCGCGCAGGGCCCCGGCGGCGGTGACCTGCAGGGCGTCGGAGAACTGGAACAGCGCGGAGAACACGATCAGCGAGGCGGCGATGGCGATCACCGCCGGGTCCGGCGAATACATCGCGGCGATCTGCTCGCGTAGCAACAACATCAGGCTCGCCGAGACGCAGGCGTAGCCCAGCGCCGCGGCCATCCCCACGCCGGCGGCGAAGCGCGCGTCGCGCGGTAGGCCGGCGCCGAGGTTGTGGCCGACCCGCACGGTCACCGCCATCCCCAGCGAATAAGGAATCATGAACACCAGCGCGCTGAAGTTCAGGGCGATCTGGTGGCCGGCCACCACGTTCTCGTCGAGCCCGCCGATCAGCAGGGCGATCACCGAGAAGATGCTCGACTCGGCGAACACCGCGATGCCGATCGGCAGGCCGACCGCCACCAGCGGGCCGATGGTCGCGCGATCCGGCCACTCCCAGCGCGAGAACAGTTGGCTGGCGCGGTAGATCGAGGCCTTGTTCACCCAGAACAGCATGCCGAGGAACATGAACCACATCACCGAGCCGGTGGCCCAGCCGCAGCCGGGGCCGCCCATCTTCGGCATGCCGAAGTGGCCGTAGATCAGCGCGTAGTTGATCGGGATGTTCAGCAGCAGCCCGCCGATCCCCAGCACCATGCTCGGCCGGGTCCGTCCCAGGCCGTTGGTGTAGCAGCGCAGTACGTGGTACAGCGCCGCCGCCGGGAAGCCCAGGGCGATGCCCTTGAGGTACAGCAGGCTCGGCCCGATCAGTTCCGGGCGCACTTTCATCAAGCCGAGGATCGGCTCCGACAACCACCACAGCACCGCCCCCGACAGCGGTCCGATCAGCAGCGCCAGCCACAGCGCCTGGCGCACCAGCGGCCCGGTGCCGGGCTGGTCGCCGGCGCCATGGCGCTGGGCGACCTTGGCCGTGGTGGCGAGCAGGGTGCCGGTCATCAGCAGGAACATCGGGATCCAGATCGAGTTGCCCAGCGCCACCGCTGCCAGGTCGTGCGGACTGGCGCGCCCGGCCATCACCGCATCGACGAAGCCCATGGCGGTGGTCGCCAGTTGCGCGATCATGATCGGCGCGGCGAGGGTCAGCAGTTCCTTGAGTTCGGCGCGGATGCGCAAGCCACGGGAAAGGGGCAGGGCGGGGCTGTTCACGGCAGTCCTTGTCTGGGCAGGGGAACCGCGTAGTTTACGGGTTGACGGGGTGGTCAGGAAGGGTCAGCAGGGTCGTGCCGGTTGCCCAGCCCCCCACCGCGCTACGCGCAGACAAACGACCCCGCGCTGCCCGCTTGAGGCCCGACCCCGTAGGGCGAATAACCGCCTGGCGGTTATCCGCCGGATACCCGTGACAGCGGCGGATGACATGCCCTGGAAACGCCGGACATCTCCCCCAGACTTTTCCGCAGCCTCTCTCAGACGCCCAGGAATTGGATAAAAAACCAGTAGGAGGAAGATGGAGGGGTCGCCAAGTCCATCTGTTTTCTTGGGGGCAGAAAAGACGCGGGCCGCAGGTGCAGGAACACCTACGACCCGCTAACCAGAGACCAGCTAATCAAGGAGCTGACCCATGGCTAAGGCCGATGATACGTCGAATCCCGCAATAACCGCACAGTCCCCTTCCACCTTCATCCCCCTGCGACGCACCTCGCAATGCAACCAGCACCCCGGTTGCGCCACCCTCTACCTGGACAGCAGCGCAGCCAGCGAAGACCTGTTCGACACCGCCCGCCGCCGGCTGGAGTCGGCGATCGGAACGCTGAGCGTCCTCGACCTGCTCGACGAAACCGAAGAGCCCGGTGAAAGCATCTGCCGCATCACCGGTTCCCTGCTGTCGTTGCTCAGCGACGCCCTGTCGCTGTTCGAGGCGGAATACGCACGCAGACACCGATAACCGACGGAGGCGGTGCCCCCCGGCAAGGCCGGGGGGTTGAGTAGCGGGGCGAAAAGGGGATCCCTCTCCGCCCTGGCTCGGCAGTTGCGCGGTCGGGCGAAAGCCACCTGCCCGCTACGCACGCCAACCCAGGCAATCCCTGACGATGACCGGTCTTTCATCTGCGACTGTTTCTCATTTACACTCGACCCCCATTCTTCGGAGCCAGGCTCCTTTCCTGGGTGCATCGTGCCGTTCGATCCCGCCAAGCCGACGCTGTTGTCCACACTGGTTCGTCACTACGAGGAACTGGTCGACCATGTTCGCCGGCGCTTCGGCGACCGGGGCATGGCGCGCGAAGTGGTGCACGACGTGTGCGTGCAGTTGCTCGAACGCGACGAGAAGGAGGACGTGCACACGCCCCTGGCCCTGCTGCGGAAAATCTCCCACGACACCGCCGTGAGCCGCTATCGTAGCGACCGTCGTCGAACCGCCTGGGTAGAAGCCGTCGCCGAGCTTCCGGAAGTCGCCTGCATGGCGGCGACGCCCATGGGTCGCCATGAGGCCGAGCGCGAGTTCCAGGCACTGGTCGACGCCATCGCCACGCTTCCTCCTCGCTGCCAGGCCGTTTTCGTCATGCACAAGATCCACGAAATTCCCCAGGCGCAAGTCGCCGACCGGCTCGGCATCTCCGTCAAGACCGTGGAAAAGCACCTGCGCCTCGGACTGGCGGCCTGCCGGGAACGGCTCGGCCGCGGCGAGGCACGGCCATGACCCAGCCCTCGAAACGGAATGGGCAGGTTCCGCTGGACGACGCCCTGGAGCGCCATCGCGACGCGCTGAAGGACCTGTTCCCGCTGCCGCCCTCCCGGCCGAAATCGCGCAAGGCAAGCAAGGCGGCCGGCGTCGCGCTATTGCTGGCGCTGGCCATCGGCGCCCTGGCCTGGCTGGACCCGGCCTACAAGCGCGAGCGCTTCGCCACCGCCATCGGTGAGCGGCGCGACGTGACCCTGGCCGACGGCAGCCAGCTCCTGCTCGACAGTGGCAGCCAGATCGAGGTCAGTTGGCACCCGCTCAGCCGCCGGGTCGCGTTGCGCGCGGGGCAGGTGCTTTTCGAGGTATCCCCGGCGCGCTATCGGCCCTTCGTGGTGTCCGTGGGTTCGACCGACATCCGCGTGCTCGGCACCCGGTTCAACGTGCGCCGCCTGGACGACGATGTCCGCGTGACCCTGGAGCGTGGCCGGGTGGAGGTCGGCACCTCGGCTACGGCGCAAGCGCCAGTCGTGCTCCTGCCGGGCCAGCAGGTCGATGCCATTGGCGGGCAACTGATGCCGCTGGCCAAGGTCGATGCCGCCACGGCGATGGCCTGGAAAGACGACCGCCTGGTCTTCGAGCGCACGCCCCTGGGCGAAGCCGTCGCGCTGCTGCGCCATTATCGCAAGGCGCCCATTCTCCTGGACGACCCCAGCCTGGCCTCCCTCCGGCTGACCGGCGTCTTCGCCGCGCACAACGCCGACCGGCTGCTCGACCTGCTGCCGAGCATCCTTCCCGTGGCCGTGTCGCGGCAGGAGGACGGCAGCGTCGAGATCCAACGCAAATCGACGCGAAAATAATTCTCGGACGCAGGTAGGGTTTCCCGCGCGCCGTGGCGGCTATCCAGGAAAAGCCAACCTGCATAGGAAATCGAGACGTGCATTTTTCCCTCCGCAGTCGCCACCTGCGTCCTTCATTGCTCGCCAGCAGCCTGCTCCTGGCGGTGTCGGCCCAGGGCCAGGAAAAGCTCGACGTGGATCTGCCCGCCGCGCCGCTCGGCCAGGCGATCAACGCCCTCGCGCAACAATCCTCGGTACAGATCCTTTTCGCCGGCGATCTCGGCGCCGGCCGCCAGGCGCCCGCGCTGAAGGGGCGTTTCACCCCCGAAGAAGCATTGCGCCAGTTGCTCAGGGATAGCGGCCTGAAGGCGCAGGCCAGGGACGAACATACCTTCATCGTCGTTCCGGCCAGCGAAGCCGCCGTGCCCGCTACGCAAGCCCGCAGCGAACCGCTGGACATGGAGCAGATGGAAATCACCGCCTCGCGCACCAGCAGCGACCTGGTCTCCGCCACGCGCCAGTCCACCGTCATCGAGCATGCCCAACTGGAGGAGCTGCGCCAGGGCTCCGACAGCCTGGCCACCGTGCTGGCCAAGGCGGTGCCGGGGATGTCCGATTCCAGCCGCACCATCACCGAATACGGCCAGACCCTGCGCGGGCGCAGCATGCTGGTGATGGTCGACGGCGTGCCGCTGAACACCAACCGCGACTCCTCGCGCAACCTGGCCAACATCGACCCGGCGCTGATCGAGCGGATCGAGGTGATCCGTGGCAGCAGCGCCATCTACGGCAGCGGCGCCACCGGCGGGATCATCTCCATCACCACCCGTCCGGCCGGCGGCGAGAACCGCGCGGAAACCCGCCTCAGCGCCACCTCGCCGCTGACCCGGCTGGGCAGCGATGGCCTCGGCGGCCAGTTCCAGCAATACTTCGCCGGCTCCCTGGGGGCGCTCGACTATTCGTTCGACTTCGGCACCCGTCACGTCGGCGCTTCCTACGACGCCCATGGCGACCGCATCGCCCCGGAACCCAGCCAGGGCGACCTGTTCGACTCGAACGTCTACAACATCGGCGGCAAGCTCGGCCTGCGCATCGACGAGAACCAGCGCGTGCAGCTCGCCCTCAGCCACTACGACGCCCGCCAGGACACCGACTACGCCACCGACCCGAGGGTCGCCAGGCTGCCGCCGGGCTCGGTCCCGGCCAACGCGATCAAAGGCCTGGAGCTGGACGAGCAGAACCGAATCCGCAACACCCTGGCGAACCTCGAGTACGAGAACCTCGACATCCTCGGCAGCCGGCTCTCCGCGCAGCTCTACTACCGCGACTATTTCACCCGCTTCACTCCGTTCGACGCCCGCGCCGTCTCCACCCGCGGCGGCAATGTCGACCAGATCATGCAGAACAGCGAAGTGTTCGGCAGCCGCCTGACCCTGCGCACGCCGCTGGGCGAAAGCGGCAATACCGAACTGGTCTGGGGCGGCGACTACAACCAGGAACGCAGCGACATGCCGCTCGACGTGTTCGACCCGGCGGCCTACGACGCCAGCGGCGGGCTGGTCTTCGACAAGATCGGCAAGCTCACCTACATGCCGCCGCTACGCACCCGCAGCGCCGGCGCGTTCGCCCAGTTGCAGCATCGCTTCGACGAACACTGGTCGATCGACGGCGGCCTGCGCTACGAATACTCCACCGCCGAATTCGACGACTTCATCCCGCTCTCCGAGTCCAAGGCCGCCTCGCCGGTGACCGTCAAGGGCGGCGACCTCGACTACGACGCGGTGCTGTCGAACCTCGGCATCGTCTATTCGCCGGTGGCTGGCCAGGAAATCTATGCCTCCTTCAGCCAGGGCTTCCAGCTGCCCGATGTCGGCATCCAGCTGCGCAACGCCCGCCGTGGCTTCGATATCGGCTCCTCGAACCTCGAACCGGTGAAGACCAACAACTACGAACTCGGCTGGCGTGGCGCCATCGGCGGCAACACCCTGGGCAGCCTGGCGCTGTTCTACACCACCTCCAAGCTGGGCGACGTGCAGAGCTTCAACAACGGCCTGATCCTCACCCGCACCAAGGAGCGCATCTACGGCGTCGAGGCCAGCGCCGACTGGCTCAGCGACGACGAAGTCTGGGGCGCGGGCGGCAGCGCCACCTGGATGCGCGGACGCGAGAAGCCGGACGGCAAGGACTGGCAGGACATGACCGGCTACCGCGTGCCGCCGCTGAAGCTGACCGCCTACCTGCAATACAAGCCGGATGCCGACTGGAACAACCGCCTGCAGGCCACCTTCTTCGACTCCAAGGACTACCGTCTCGACGGCGTGGAAAGCTTCGGCCGGCGCCAGGTCAGCACCTACACCACGGTCGACCTGGTCAGCCAGTACCGCATCACCCCCGACGACCAGTTGAGCCTGGGCATCCAGAACCTGTTCAACCGCGACTACTACCCGCTCTACAGCCAGTTGCTGCGCAACAACAACAACACCAGCCACCTGCCGGCGCCGGGCACGGTGCTGACGGCGAGCTATACGCACAACTGGTGAGGGGAGGGAGGAGCCACCGGGCCTGGGCGGGCCCGGTGGGCAGGGAGGGTGCTTCCAGAGGGAAGGCGGCCCCGTTGTCATGGGCGGGCATTTCCGTCCAATGCCGGACGCCGATCCAGGTCGGCCAGGTAATGGGGAAGGACAGGGTACGCCGTCCCGCTCAGAACACGACCTGCCCCGACATGCCCGGCTGCACCTCACCGCCGATCCAGATATCGCCGCCGATCTGCTCGACGCTTATCCGCCCCCGGCGACCCAAGGCCGTGCCCTGGCTCGCCGTGTAGCGCCCGGGCATGACTCCCGTGCCGATCAGCCATTGCGCCAGGCTCGCGTTGAGGCTACCGGTAACGGGGTCTTCATTGAGTTCCTCGCCCATGAAGGCGCGCACTTCCACATCCGCCTCCGCCTGGGGACCTTGCCAGGGCGCGACCACGCCCACGTTGAGCCCGTCGAGCTTCGCGTAGTCCGGGCGAATGGCCAGGACCTCGTCACGCGTGGCCAGCCGAACGGCGACCCAGCCGGGTCCGTTGTCCACCCATTGGCTGCCGAGTACCTGCCCCGGGGAAAGGCCCAGCCCGCTCTCGATCCGTCGCAACACCTCGTCTTCGACCGCTCCGCCACGAAGCAGGGGAGGCGCCGCGAACGACAGCAAGGCGCCCTTGCGGCGGATACGGATCAGGCCCGCCAGACACTCCTGGACGATCTCGTCAGCAGCATTGCCGCCCCCCTGGTTCAGCCAGACCTGGCAGCTCCCCAGCGTCGGATGCCCGGCAAAGGGCAACTCCCGCAGCGGGGTGAAGATTCTTACGCGGTAGTCTGCTTCGGCAGTGGTCGGCCGCAGCAGGAAGGTCGTCTCGCTCAACTGGGTCCAGGCGGCGAACTCGAGCATCTGCTGGCTGCTCAGGTGGTCGGCGCCAATCACCACGGCAACGGCGTTGCCTTTGAAGGGCTGTTCGGAGAAGACATCGACTTGCTCGAAGGGGAACGAAACCGGCATGGCGCCTCCTGGGGTTGTGGCGGGGGAGGATAGGGCAGGGGGCGGATGTCTGAAACCGGGATGCGGACTTTCGAGAGGCTTGGGGCTTCTTGTCGGGGGCAGCAATCGGCCAAGAGCGGACTTACCCTTTCGTTTAGATTGATCTGCCCAGCAGGGAGTCAGTAAGGAAATGGAATGATCGAAGGCCGCTGAACTGATCTTGCTTACTCAATCATGATGGCCATCGCCCTTGGACTTTATGTCAGTGCAAGCGGTGTAGTGCAGCGTGCTCTCGTGGGGAGCGTGACGAGCCAGCGTTAGCTGTCCTCCACGAGAAGCGGCTAGGGCTCGGAAGCTGTCGTTCGACCAAAGAAGACGAACTACCTAACAGAGTTTGCACCATGAGTTGCCCTCGGCAATGATCGGCAGGCTCTCGGGTCGAATAGCCGACCCAGATGTTTACCAGACTTAAGAGAGACGATACGGTAAACTCTCATGGGCGGGTGTAAGTCTGGTCTTTCCGTTAGTGCTGGCGGAACCCTTTCGGGCTCTATCGTGAGATGCTGTCATGCCTTTGGTAGCTGATTATTATCGCGCTAGCGCTGTGAAATTCTCCCTTTTTGAATACTTATGTTCTGCCAAGAAAAAACATTAAAAAATGGAAGCGTCCAATGATCTCGTTAAGACCTATGCGAGAAAGCGAATTCTCAGGTTATCTCGATTATTTTGTCCCTGCCTATGCATCTGAGATTTCATCCAGTCATAGGCTTTCGTACAGTGAATCTCTTGTGCAAGCCAAATTGGAGATAGCAGATGATTTACCTGACGGTATCAATACGGCTGGACAATTTTTGCTGTGCCTGTACGATCCGGCAGATGGCCCCGAAGAAGTCATAGGATATCTGTGGTACGAAGAGGATCTGTCCCTGGCATTTATAAATGATTTCCACATTCTTCCCGTCCACCAGGGAAAAGGTCTCGCCAAGCAGGCCTTGGAGTCTTTGGAGCGGGAGCTTAAACTTCGAGAATTTCAACAGATAAAATTACGAGTAGCTGGCGACAACGAACGAGCCAAACATGTTTATGAAGGCAGTGGCTTTTGTGTGACCGGTATCAATATGAGCAAGCCGCTCGTTTAGTAGTGAGGTTGCTACCGTTCGCGTACTGGCGTTTGATTACAATGAGTTCGAGGTAATGATGCGAAATTGCCCATCAGAGTAAGCGCTATTGCCTGCACTTTGGCAGATATCTGAGTGTGCGCTGGAGCATACCACGCTTCGCTTCGCTTCGCTGCACTGCACTGCACTGCACTGCACTGCACTGCTCTGCGATAACTCTATGAGTCGCGGTAGGGTTTTGTGTAGACATGGATTTTTAGTTTTGGGTTGAACGTGTCCTTGGCTTGGCTTCACAAAACTCCTTGTGGCCTTTTCTGCCAGCGGCTGACGGCAGCCAGGGGGCGAAAGCAGCCGGTAATGAGCGATAGCTACCGGCCACAAGCGGGCAGTAGCCTCTGAGTGTTGAAAAGCGCTAACTTTCTACGCTCCCAACGAAACAGCGATATCTATCATTGCCAAGGGTAGATACACCAGTCTCAGTGGGGCGTAAAAGCGGCGAGAGCGAGAGAAGAACGCTGCCAGCGATACTGTGAACATGACCAAATCCAACGCACCCCATAGCTGGAGTGGTGAGGCGTTGAAGAACAGGATATTGGTCGTACTTCCTAATCCTAGATAAATGCAGATCGCCAATAGGGCAAAGCGTCCATCTTGTTCAAAGTAGACCTGAAGGCCATCGGCCTCGTCTTCGCTGCGACTTGGCAATATCAACGCCGCCGCACTAAACAGCGATAGTGACAGGCAGACCAAAAGCAGGAACTCGATGAACGAAAAGGCATTCTTTAAGGTGGGGAGGTCGTTTAGGGCCCACCAGAACTGCAGTTGGAACAGGAAAAGCACGAGTGCCCAAGCAAGTGCGACCCAGTCTGGCCGTGCCGTGCGGCGAATCCTGAAAACGGTCATGGCGCCCAACAGAACCCTGGTGATGGACAAGCCCAGAATCATCGAAAGCACGGTCGCCAGAATATGGAAGTTTTCCACGACTGCCCCCTTGCTTGGACTTCGCTCTCGCCTGCCGCGTGCTTCACACCGCAGCCTGCCAAATCCCGACTGATGACATTAGTAATAGACTACGCAACGCCACAGGTAAGATTCAGCCCAAATCGAGCGGCTGCTTCTGGCCGAAAGCGGTCATTGAACGCCCACTCCACAAGCAATTGCCCCACGAATCCAGATCGCGCCTAGACCATCACGACGCAGTTACAGCATAGGAAAACCCACACGCTCTGGGGCAATGCGACATGAGTGGCTTCCCCTCCGCCAGCGTGCTCAGGAACGACTGGCAGAGGGGTCGCCCACCCTACACCCAACGCCGGAACAACAGGCTGGCATTCACCCCGCCGAAGCCGAAGCCATTGGACAGCGCGTGTTCCATCGGCCAGCGCCGGGCTTCGCCGCGAACCAGGTCGAGGCCCTCGGCGTCGGTGTCGGGCGTTTCCAGGTTGAGCGTGGCGGGGGCGAGCTGGTCGCGCAGTGCCAGGACCGTGAAGATCGCCTCGATGCCGCCGGCGGCGCCCAGGAGGTGGCCGGTGGCGGATTTGGTCGCGCTGATGGCGAGCCCGCTGCCGGTGCCGAACACGGCCTTGATGGCGGCCAGTTCGCCCTTGTCGCCTACCTGGGTGGAGGTGGCGTGGGCATTCAGGTGCTGCACCGCGGCCGCTTCCACGCCGGCCTGGCGCAGCGCCTGCTGCATGGCCCGGCGGGCGCCGCTGCCATCTTCCGGCCCGGCGGTCATGTGGTAGGCGTCGGCGCTGGTGCCGTAGCCCACCAGCTCGGCGATGGGCCTGGCGCCGCGCGCCAGGGCGTGCTCCAGTTCCTCGATGACCAGTAGGCCGGCGCCTTCGCCCATGACGAAGCCGTCGCGGGCCTGGTCGAAGGGGCGCGAGGCGCGCTCGGGGCTGTCGTTGAAATCGCTGGACAGGGCGCGCGCGGCGGCGAAGCCGGCCAGGCTGACCCGGTGGATGGTCGCTTCCGCGCCGCCGCAGAGCGCCACGTCGACCTCTCCCGCGCGGATCATCCGCGCCGCGTCGCCGATGGCCTGCACGCCCGCCGCGCAGGCGGTCACCGGGGCGCCCAGCGGTCCCTTGAAGCCATGGTGGATCGACACATGGGCGGCCGCCATGTTGCAGAGAAAGGACGGGATGGTGAAGGGCGACAGGCGTCGCGGCCCCTTGCCGTCGGTGGTCCGCACCGCTTCGGCGATGGCATGGAAGCCGCCCACCCCGGAGGCGATGACGGTCGCCGTGCGCTCCTGCGCCTCGGCGCTCTGCGGCGCCCAGCCGGCCTGCGCCAGGGCCTCTTGCGCGGCGGCCAGGGCGAAGAGGATGAAGCGGTCCATCTTGCGTTGTTCCTTGGCGGCCAGCAGCAGGTCGGGATCGAAGCCGGCCTGCGGGTCCCGGGCACGGTCGGGGACCTGGCCGCCGATGCTGATGGGCAGGTCGCCGATCAGCTCCGCCGGGAGCGTGGCGATGCCCGATTGCCCGGCCAGCAGGCGTTGCCATATGGGTTCGACTCCGCAGCCCAGCGGGCTGACCGCGCCCATGCCGGTGACGACGATACGTTTGCTCATGAGGGTCCGAGTCCTTCTGTTCCGTTGGAATAGCAGTCAGTGGACGTAACTATCATCATGAAAGTAACATGCGGACCAGCACTTTGTGAGCCTCGCCAAGGAAGAACCATGCAACGCAAGACCTTCGCCGATGCCGAATGCCCCATCGCCCGCAGCCTGGAACGGGTCGGCGAATGGTGGAGCATCCTGATCATGCGCGATGCACTACAGGGCCTGCGCCGCTTCGACGAATTTTCCCGCAGCCTGGATATCGCGCCGAACATGCTCACCCGGCGCCTGAACGCGCTGGTGGAGGCGGGCCTGCTCGAACGCCAGCCCTACAGCCAGCGTCCGCTGCGCTATCAGTACGTGCCCACGGCCAAGGGCGAGGATTTTCGCGTCGTGCTCATGGCTTTCGTCGCCTGGGGCAATCGCCACTACGCAGAGGAAGGGCAGAGCGTGCAGCTCGTCGAGCGAACAAGCGGGCGGCCGGTGCGCTCGTTCATGGCGGCTCTCGCCGATGGCCGAACGGTACCGCTGGAGCAATGCACCGTGCAGGCCGGGCCTGCCGCCAGCGAGGAAATGCGCCAGCGCCTGGCGGCCATGCCGGAGCGGAGCGAGCTACCGGCTCGATGAACGGGCTCCCTGGCGTCCGCCGCCTGGTCGAGGAGACGGACGAGGCGTTCGCGGTTCTGTTCCTTGTAGCTGGCCATCGTTCGCGGTCGTGGTTGGGAAAAACGCGATCGTCGAGGCTTGCGCATGGCGCTGGCAGGTCCGCCTCGCGAGCCGTTCGGCAACACCGCGAGCCCTCGGCCTGCTAGAGTGTGCAGCCTCGTTCGCGGAGGTCTGCATGCGTATTCTCGCCGATGAAAACATTCCCGTGGTCGACGCCTTCTTCGCCGACCAGGGCTCCATTCGCCGCTTGCCCGGGCGCGCCATCGACCGCGCGGCGCTGGCCGAGGTCGACGTGCTGCTGGTGCGCTCGGTCACCGAGGTCAGCCGCGCCGCGCTGGCCGGCTCGCCGGTGCGCTTCGTCGGCACCTGCACCATCGGCACCGACCACCTCGACCTCGACTACTTCGCCGAGGCCGGCATCGCCTGGTCCAGCGCGCCCGGCTGCAACGCCCGCGGGGTGGTGGACTACGTGCTCGGCTGCCTGCTGGCGATGGCCGAGGTGCGCGGCGCCGACCTGGCCGAACGCACCTATGGGGTGGTCGGCGCTGGGCAGGTCGGTGGGCGGCTGGTGGAGGTGCTGCGCGGGCTGGGCTGGAAAGTGCTGGTCTGCGATCCGCCGCGCCAGGCACGCGAGCCGGACGGCGAATTCGTCTCGCTGGAACGGCTGCTGGCCGAGGCCGACGTGATCAGCCTGCACACTCCGCTGAACCGCGACGGCGAACACCCGACCCGCCACCTGCTGGATGAACCCCGCCTGGCCGCCCTGCGTCCCGGCACCTGGCTGGTCAACGCCAGCCGTGGCGCGGTGGTCGACAACCAGGCCCTGCGCCGCCTGCTCGAAGGCGGCGCCGACCTGGAAGTGGCGCTGGACGTCTGGGAAGGCGAACCGCAGGCCGACCCCGAGCTGGCCGCGCGCTGCCTGATCGCCACGCCGCACATCGCCGGCTACAGCCTGGAAGGCAAGCTGCGCGGCACCGCACAGATCTACCAGGCCTACTGCGCCTGGCGCGGCATCGCCGAACGCGTGAGCCTGCAAGACGTGCTGCCGGAAACCTGGCTCGCCGGCCTGCAGCTCAACCCCGGCTGCGACCCGGCCTGGGCGCTGGCCACGCTGTGCCGCGCGGTATACGACCCGCGCAGCGACGACGCCGCCTTCCGCCGCAGCCTGACCGGCGACAGCGCCACCCGCCGCGCCGCCTTCGACGCCCTGCGCAAACACTACCCGCCGCGCCGCGAGATCACCGGCCTGCGCGTCGCCACCGGTGGACGGGCGGAGTTGCAGCGGGTGGTGCGGGCGCTGGGGGCGCAGTTGGTCTAGGAGCGTGCGGCTGGGTCGATTCCTGTCTCCGCACCTACCCGAGCAACTGCTCAGGCGTCTCCTGCCGCCGATAGGGAAACACGTCGATCACCTTGCCCTCGCGGATCTGCTCCTGGAGGCCCTGCCAGTATTTGGCGTCGTAGAGGTTGCCGTGCAGCTTGGCGAATAGCCGGCGCTGGTTGAGGTCGACGAACAGGAAGCGCGGGAATTCTTCCGGGAACACGTCGTTGGGCCCCACCGAATACCAGGGCTCGGACGACATCTCGTCCTCGGGGAAGCGCGGCTCGGGGATGTAGCGGAAGTTCACCTCGGTGAGGTAGCAGATCTCGTCGTAGTCGTAGAACACCACCCGGCCATGGCGGGTCACGCCGAAGTTCTTCAGCAGCATGTCGCCGGGGAAGATGTTCGCCGCCGCCAGTTGCTTGATCGCCAGCCCGTAGTCGTTCAGCGCCTCGCGGGTCTGCGCCTCGCTGGCGTTCTCCAGGTAGATGTTCAGTGGGGTCATGCGCCGCTCCGTCCAGCAGTGGCGGATCAGCACCACGTCGCCTTCCATCACCACCGTCGACGGCGCCACTTCCAGCAGTTCGGCCAGGCACTCCGGCTCGAACTTGCTCACCGGGAAGCGGAAGTCGGCGAACTGCTGGGTGTCGGCCAGGCGTCCGACCCGGTCGTGGTTCTTCACCAACTGGTACTTCTGGATCACCGTGGCGTGGTCGACGCTCTTCGACGGGTTGAAGCGGTCCTTGATGATCTTGAACACCGTGTTGAAGCCGGGCAGGGTGAACACGCTCATCACCATGCCGCGCACCCCGGGGGCCATGACGAAGCGGTCGTCGGTGGTCGCCAGGTGGTTGATCAGGGCGCGGTAGAACTCGCTCTTGCCCTGCTTGTAGAAGCCGATCGAGGTGTACAGCTCGGCCAGGTGCTTGCCCGGCAGCAGACGTTTGAGGAAGGCCACCAGCTCGGCCGGCACCGGCACGTCGACCATGAAGTAGGAGCGGGTGAAGGAGAAGATGATCGAGACTTCCGCCTCGTCGGTGATCACCGTGTCGAACTGGATACCGTGGCCCTCGCGGTGCAGCAGCGGGAACACCAGCGGCCACTGCTCGTCCGGGGTGAACAGGCGGCCCACCAGGTAGGCGCCCTTGTTGCGATAGAACACCGAGCCGATCAGCTCGATGGCCAGGTCCGGGTCCTTGCACACCCAGTCCGGCAGGTTGCTGTGCAGCAGTGCGTCGATCCGTTCGAGGTCGCGCTCGCGGTCGTCGTAGGGCACGTCGAAGCGGTAGTCGTCGAAGATCTTCTCCAGCGCCTGGCGCAGGTCGCCGCCCGGCCGGTAGGTGCGGGTGTAGGGCGCGCGGGCGTGGGCGCGCAGCGAGGGCCGGGTGGTGTGCACGAACATCGTGCCGTCGCTGATGTTGTCGTGGCTGAACAGCCCGCAGAAGATCGAGTTGAACCAGGTCTCGGCCAGCTCGTCGTCCAGCCGCAGGTCGATCTGCGCGATGTAGGCGCTCTTGATGATCGGCCAGCGCTCCACGTCCAGCAGCTCGCTGTCGGCCAGCCCCGCGCGCAGCCCGGCCACCGTCTCGGCGACCTTTTCCTCGTAGAGGTTGATCCGCTGCGCCGAGGCGCGCTGCGCTTCCTGCCACTGCGCCTGCTCGAAGCGGGCACGGGCGCCGTCGGTGATCTCGCGGAACTGCTCTCGGTAATCGTCGAAACCGCGCAGGATGAGGGCGGCGATTTCGCTGGCTGGGGCGCTCTGGACCATGCTGGCGTCCTTTCGTTGTTTGAAGGTCGAGCTTAGCCAGAGCCGCGCGGCAGGGAAAGCGCGATCTCCGACCGGCTGGTCGAGCCCGGCGCAGACGCTTATGCTGGGTGGCCAGACAGCCCAGGGATGACCGCAATGACCGCCGAATCGCCGACGATCCGCCTCGAACGCTACAGCGAACGCCACGTGGAAGGCCTCACCGCCCTGTACAACGACCCCGCCGTGGCCCGCCAGGTCCTGCAGATGCCCTACCAGTCGGTGGAGCAGCGCCGCAAGCGCCTGCACGACAGCGCGGACGACGACCGCCTGCTGATCCTCGTCGCCCTGCACCAGGGCGACGTCATCGGCAGCGCCAGCCTCGAACAGCACCCGCGCATCCGCCGCAGCCACAGCGGCAGCATCGGCATGGGCGTCGCCGTCGCCTGGCAGGGCAAGGGCGTCGGCAGCCGCCTGCTCGGCGAACTGCTGGACATCGCCGACAACTGGATGAACCTGCGCCGCGTCGAACTCACCGTCTACACCGACAACGCCCCGGCGCTGGCGCTGTATCGCAAGTTCGGCTTCGAGACCGAAGGGGAGATGCGCGACTACGCGGTGCGGGACGGGCGCTTCGTGGATGTGTACAGCATGGCGCGCTTGCGGAGGGTCGAGGGGCGGGTGGGAGAGTGAGGGGCGGGCGCGACGAGAGGCTGCGGACCGGCGCGACCTCCTGGCTCGCCGGGCTTCCGTTCCACGACAGGTTCGTCCTGGGCTTCGGGCATACGGTGACAGTGGACAAGCAGCGCGGCTGTTATCTGGGAGGCGAGGGCGCGTGACGAAGGATCCTGCGACGGACAGCGGCCTGAACGTGCGCCTGGTCGCCGCGTTCGCCGGCTGGAAAGGCATTCCCTGGCTGTGCTGGGCCCACAGCGACCTGTCCCCGCGGCTGGTCCTGCATGCGGACCGTGTCGAGTTCCGCGTCATCCGCACGCGCTCGAAGCCGTATTCCAGCATTTCCCGGGTGGACTACCGGAAATGGCACTACACCGAGAACATCGTACTGGAGTTCACCGACTCGCTGACGACCTTCATCGGCAATACGATGAACCCCGCCACGGCACGGCAGGCGATTCGGTACTTGCAGGAAAAGGGCTGTCCGTTGTCGGAGCGGGCCAGCAACCTGGCCATGGCGTAGGGCGGATAACCGCAGTGCGGTTATCCGCCGGTTCGGTGCGGTATCAGCGGATAATGCCGTGGAATTATCCGTCTACGACTTTCCAAATCTCATCCATCCGTCGACCGCGTGACCTCTTCCCACGCCGCGATTTCCTCCTCCAGCGCCTTCAGCTTCTGCCGCACCAGCCCCAGTGCATCGCTGCCCAGCAGCAGGTGCGCCGGCGGGTTTTCCGCGTCGATGGCCTGGAGCATGGCGCGCGCGGCCTTGCGCGGGTCGCCCGGTTGCTTGCCGCTCTTTTCCTGGCGCGCCTGGCGGACCGGGTCGAAGAGCGCGTCGTAGTCGGCGATGGTGCGGGGGCTGCGGACCATCGAGCGGCCCGCCCAGTCGGTGCGGAAGGAGCCGGGGGCCACGGCGGTGACGGCGATGCCGAGGCCGGCCACCTCCTTGCCCAAGGCTTCGGAAACCCCTTCCAGGGCGAACTTGCTGCCGCAGTAGTAGGCGATGCCGGGCATGGTGATGTAGCCGCCCATGGAAGTGATGTTGAGGATATGACCGCGGCGGCGCCGACGCATGTAGGGCAGCACGGCCTGGATCATCGCGACCGCGCCGAACAGGTTGACCTCGAACTGCCGGCGCATCTCGGCCAGCGGCGACTCCTCGAGGATGCCTTCATGACCATAGCCGGCACTGTTCACCAGCACGTCCAGCGGACCGATGTCGCGCTCGATGGCTGCGACCGTCGGCTCGATGGCGGCAAGGTCGGTGACGTCCAGCAGCCGGCCGAAGGCTTGGCCCGGCGCCACGGCTTCCAGTGCGCTCCTGGCCTCCTCGCTGCGCACCGTGCCCACCACGCGGTGACCGGAATTCAGGGCCTCGCGGGCCAGGGCCTGGCCGAAGCCGCTGCTGGCGCCGGTGATCAACAGGGTCTTGCGAAACGACATGGTGTGACTCCGTTACGGGGGAATGAGTGCACAATACGCAGAAATTTCCCTATCTCAGAGACCGGAATTTCTCGTTTCATTGCCTGATTCTATGAGCGCATCACTGCCTGATTCAGAAGCCATCCGCTCCGTCGACCGACAGCGCATGGTCGCGTTGCTCGAAAACCTGGCGCCCCGGGAGGGCTACAACCTCACCGGGCTCGACAGCGTCCGTCTGCTGCGTTCGGATCGTCCGCTGGCGCGGACTCCGGTGCTCTACGATCCGGGGATCGTCATCGTTTGCCAGGGGCGAAAGCGCGGCTATTTCGGCGAGCAGATCTACCTGTACGACGAGCAGCACTACCTGGCCGTGGCGGTGCCGGTGCCGTTCACCATGGAGACCGATGCCACGCCAGAGCGACCGCTGCTGGCGATCTACCTGCACCTGGATTTCCCGCTGGCGGCCGGGCTGGCGGTGGAGATCGACCGTCAGCGCGCGCTTGCGCAGGTCGAAGCGCCGCGCAGTCTGATGTCCAGCTCTATGGACGCGCCGCTGCGGGCATCGGTGTTGCGCTTCCTGGAGGCGCTGGGCGATCCGCTGGAGACAGCGATCCTCGCGCCTGCACTACTGCGCGAGCTGTACTTCCGCGTGCTCACCGGCCCTCAGGGCGGCGCCATGCGCGCGGCACTGGCCATGCGCGGGCGCTTCGGCAACATTGCCCGGGCGCTGCGCCGCATCCACGCGCAATACGCCGAGCCGCTCGAGCTGGCGCAACTGGCGGGCGAGGCGGGGATGAGCGTGCCGTCGTTCCACAGCCACTTCAAGGCGATCACCCAGACCTCGCCGATGCAGTACCTGAAGTGCATACGCCTGCATCAGGCGCGTCTGCTGATGGTGCGCCAGGGCATGAGCGCCCAGGCCGCCTGCCATGCGGTCGGTTACGCCAGCGCTTCGCAGTTCAACCGCGAATTCAAGCGTCTGTTCGGCCGTTCGCCACTGGTCGAGGCCCGGCGCCTGCGCGCGGGATTCTCGCTGCCGCCGGCGCAGGGGGGAGAGGAGTACGTGTCGTCGCATTAGTGGGGAGCGGACGCTGAGGTGGGCCCTTGCCATAGAAAATCGGCCTAGTGGTGCCCGGATGGGTTCGGACGAGGAAAAAGGAACGGATCCAACCGGTCATGCAACACTTTTCAGTTCCACTACAGGCAGATTGAGCTCGGACGACACGACCCCGTCGCGTTGCAAGGCCCGCCACAAGCTTCAACAGGGGCTGCTTTGAAGTGGCTGCGTGGTCAAGGGCCCGAACCGAAAATAGTACCTCTGTGCTATTCGAGCTTCTTCGCCGCGACGCTATAGTCCCGCCCTTGATCCCCGCGTTTCGCGGAAACCGGTTGTGCAGGACGCACGCGACTTGGAAGGAACCATGACTCGGCAATCCGTACTCGCCACCGGCCCGGAGGCCAGCGATTGGTGGTGCTTCGGCAGCGGCGACGAGCCGGCGCGCGAGTCGTTCTCTGCCGGTGGGCGTTCGCTTGCGGCGTCGAGGAAACCCGTCGGCGCACAGAGCGGAATGGCCGTGGCCGAGCAGGCGAACCGCGCGCAAGCGTCCGGGCAGGACGCCGCGCCGGGCCTGCGAGCCTTCGACCTGCTGCCTGGCAACCCGCCGAAGAACCCTTAGACACGGAGTCAACCCATGCGCCGGATATTCATCGCGCCGTTACTGGCGTCGCTTTCCCTGGGCGGCTGCATCCAGATGGACACGCTGCCCGAGGTCTACGCCCGCAGCCAGTGGAAGGGCCGTTCCGCCGAGGAAGCGATAGCCTTCTTCGGTACGCCGCAGAACATGGAGCGCACCGCCGACGGCTCGCAGGTGGTGATGCAGTGGTACACCGACACCAGCTATTCCCGCTATGAAGTGGTGGGCTCCAGCTCGGAGATGCAGGGCAACGTGATGGTGAACACCAACTACTGGGATACCGTCAACCACCCCAATCGCTGCATCATTTCCGTCACCGTCGACAAGAGCAAGCGGATCACCCAGTTCGAGGCCGACGACGGCGAGTTGCTGCTGTCCCACGGCTGCGCCGGCATCAAGTACGGCCCGCCGTAGGCCTGAACTCCTCGACCTGCCTTGTCTCAGGAAGCGTGGCTGGCGGCCACCGGGCGCTCGCGCAGGGCGCGCAGGGTGGCGCGCAATTCCGTGGGGCGCACGGGCTTGGAGAGCAGGGCGATGTCGGTGTCTTCGACGCTGGCCTGGATACGCTCGATGTCGTGGCCGCTGATCACCAGCGCCGGTATCGCCTCTCCGCGTTGCCGCCGTACCCGCTCGATGCACTCGACGCCGGAGGCGTGGGGGCCGAGGTCGTAGTCGACGACGAGGATGTCGCAATCGGTTCGCCAGCCGTCCGCCTCGGTTTCCGCCTGGACCGTGCAGCCCCAGCGTTCGAGCAACGCCGAGGTGGCGCGCAGGACGTTGCGATCATCTTCCACCAGGCACACCCGCAAGCCGGTGAGCAGGCCGGCCTGCAGGGGATCGTCGCGGCGGGGCAGGGCTTGCGCGGCGACCGCCGGCAGGCCGTGCAGGGTCACCGCGGTGCCGCGTCCGACCCGCGAGCGCAGCGTCACCTCGATCCCGGTCAACTGCCCCAGGCGGCGGACGATGGACAGCCCCAGGCCGATTCCCTCGACGTCGCGGTCGCGCGTCTCGCGTACCCGGTAGAACTCCTCGAACACCCGCGGCAGGTGTTCCTCCGCGATCCCCCTGCCCTGGTCGTAGATGGCTACGGCCAGGCCGTCGCCTCGCCGCCGCACGCCGATCAGCAGCGGGCGCTCGGCGGCGTACTTGAGGCTGTTGGAGAGCAGGTTCTGCAGCATGGTGGACAGCAGCCCCGGATCGGTTCGCGTCCACAGGCGGCAAGGGCGCAGGCGCAGTTCCACCCCGGCCCAGCGCGCCGCTTCGGCGTTGCGCCGGACCAGGTCGCGCAGCAACTCGCCCAGGTGGACGTTCTCCTGCTTGGGTTGGAGCCGGCCGTTGTCGAGGGTGTAGAGATCGAGGATGGAGCGGAACAGTTGCGAGACGTTGAGCAGCGAGCGGTCGATGTTGTCCACCAGGCGCCGTTCCTCGTCGCCCAGGCGGGCGTCGCGCAGGCAGGCGGTGAACAGGCCGATGGAGTGGATCGGCTGGCGCAGGTCGTGGCTGGCCTGGGCCAGCAGGCGCGATTTCTCCTGGTTCGCCTGCAACGCTTCCTCGGTGGCCTTGCGCGTGCGCTCCAGCAGGAGGTGCGCGTAGAAGGGAATGACGGTACTGGTGGTCATCAGCATCAGCACCATGAACGGCTGAGCCTGCCAGGCCGGGGTCAGTCGATAGATGACCAGTAGCGCGAGCAGCGCCAGGGCGGTGGCGATGGCCAGGTAGCGCGAGCCGTAGCGCATGCCGTTGCCCAGGTTGATCCAGACCATCACCGCGTACAGCGGCAGCGCTGCCTCGCCGCCCACGATCAGGCCGAACGAGGTGCCGGCGTAGTCGTGCAGCATGCAGAAGATCCGCCGCGCCGGGTAGTGCCCCGGCCAGCGCACGATGGCCTGGCGCAGCAATATGGAGGCGATCAGGAACAGGCCGTAGTAGGCAACGATCGGCAGGTAGGTCTCGACCTTCAGGCCGGGCAGCAGGCCGATCAGCACCACGTAGAGAATCGCGCAGGTGGCCACGATCAAACGCAGGTTGGCCTGGTCCAGCTCGGTATTCTTCTCGAACTTCATGTGCACCTCCGTGTGCATGGGAGCGCCGCGCGCCTTTTCCTCTGTTTCGCCCCCTTCGTCACGAAGACGGACGAAGGGTGGGCGCGGCGGTAGCGGGCTAAGGTAGCATGCGCGGCGGAAACTGCGACTCCTGGAGACTACAAGAATGACTGGCCGCATCATCGTCGCCGATGATCATCCGCTGTTTCGCGAGGGCATGCTGAGTATCCTCCAGCGCCTGCTGCCCGAGGCCAGGATCGAGGAGGCCGGCGATCTCGCCGGGGTCCTGCGCCTGGCTGGCGAAGGCGAGCAGCCCGATTCGCTGATCCTCGACCTGCGTTTCCCCGGCCTGACCCGCATCGAGATGCTCGCCGACCTGCGCCGCCAGTTCCCGCGCACCACCCTGATCGTCGTCTCGATGGTCGACGACCCGCAGCTCATCGGCGAAGTGATGAATGCAGGGGCCGACGGCTTCCTCGGCAAGAGCATCGCGCCCGAGGAACTCGGCCAGGCGATTCTGGCCATCCGCGCCGGGGAAGTGCTGGTGCGCTACGAACCCTCCGGTCTCCTGCCGCTGCAGCCCAGCCCGCGCCTGGAGGGGCTCACCGAGCGCCAGCTGGATGTCCTGCGCCTGCTGGCCCAGGGCAAGAGCAACAAGGAGATCGGCCGCGCCCTGGACATCTCCCACTACACGGTGCGCATCCATGTGTCGTCGCTGCTGCGGGCACTGGACGTGCCGTCGCGGACCGCGGCGGCGGTGAAGTACCGGGCGCTGCTGGGGCAGGGGGATGCGGAGTAGCACCATGGGCACGCCGCGGATGCGCCGAGGCGCCGGGGCTGTTTTAATGGCGCACTCTCCATGGCCAAGGAAACGGACACATGCGTAGCCCGCTTGCCACGATCGCCTGTGCCTGCCTGCTGCTCGGCGGCTGCTCCAAGTCCGCCGAGGACAGCGCCAACCCATTGCTGGGCAAGGATGCCGAGTGCCTCGAACTGTTCGCCCGCAGCAATGCGCTGTACTGCGACATCCGCGAGGACGAACGCGAATCCCAGGCGAACGGTACGCCGCGCCGGCACACCGACTACGAGGTAGCCGATGCCGCCTACCTGCTCAAGGCCACCGGGGAGCGCTGCGCGATCGATACGACCTATGTCACGGAGTGTTCGGCGAAGGCCGGGCAGTGGCTGCAGAAGGCCCGCGCCAAGGCGGCGAAGCCCTAGTCGCAGCGCCCGCGCTCAGCGCAGGCGCGTCGCCAGCTCCGCCAGTTCGCCGCGCAGCCAGAGGCTGCCGGCTTCGTCGTCGGCCTGGCGCGACCAGTAGAGATTCAGAGTCACCGCTGGCAGGGCCAGCGGCATCGGCAGCAGGCGGTTGCCCAGGCCGCGGTTGATCAGTTCGGCGTAGCCTCGGGTCAGGGTCAGCAGGTAGCCGCCCTGGGCCACCAGCAACGCCGCCGACAGGTAGTGCTGGCAGCGCTGGCGCACCTGGCGGGCCAGGCCGAGGTGGCCGAGGGCCAGGTCTTCGATGCAGATGCCGCGTCGCCGCGAGGTCACCGCGACATGGTCCGCCGCCAGGTACTCCTCCGCACTCAGGTCGCCGGCGAAGCCCGGCCCGGCCATCACGCACAGGCTGTCGTCGAGCAGGTGCTGGCGGCGCAGGGCGGCGTCGGTGGGCCGGGCGATCTCGATGGCGAGGTCGATGCGTCCGGCGCCCAGTTCCGCCTTCAGGTCCGCCCAGTGCAGGCTGTTGCAGCGTATCTCGATGCGCGGCGCGGCCTGGCGCAGGTGGGCGAGGATCGCCGGGAGCACCAGCGGCTCCAGTTGCTCCGGCATGTTCAGTTGGAAGGTCCGCGCGTCGCGCCGAGGGTCGAACGTCTGGCAGCGATTCATGCTGCGGTGCAGGCCGGCGAGGGCGTCATGGATGCCCGGCGCCAGTCGCTCGGCCAGCGGCGTCGGCGCAACCCCGCGCCCCTGGCGGACGAACAGCGGGTCGCCGAGCTGGTCGCGCAGGCGCGCCAGGGCGTGGCTGACGGCCGACTGGCTGAGATGCAGGAGGCCCGCCGCGCGGGTCAGGTTGCGTTCTCGATAGACCACTTCGAAGACCCGGAACAGGTTCAGATCGAAACGGCTGAGGGGCGACCATTCATGTGGCTGATTCATGTTTGCGCGCGCCTGTCTGGGGAAGGCGCCAGCCTAGCAGGCATGCTCGCCGATAGAACCATGCATAGGCTTCATGGATTTCGATGAATAAGCCTCAGTTCTGCCGCTTCCTTCGGCTGCCTAAGATGCCTGCGACGATGACCAACGCGCCGCCGGGCCAGTTCCTTTCGCCGGCCGCCTGACCCGCTCCCCGGAGAACCTGCCGTGACCGCTCCCTTCAACGCCTTGCTGATCGCCAACCGCGGCGAGATCGCCATTCGCATCGCCCGCGCCTGCGCCGACCTGGGTATCCGCTCGGTGGCGGTGTTCGCGGAAGACGATGCCGCGTCCCTGCACGTGCGCAAGGCCGATGTCGCGCTGCCGCTGGCCGGCCGTGGCGTGGCGGCCTATCTCGACATGGATCGGCTGGTCGCGCTGGCCCTGGAGCAGGGCTGCGAGGCGATCCATCCGGGCTACGGTTTCCTCGCCGAGAACGGCGAATTCGCCCGTCGCTGCCAGCGCGCGGGCATCCACTTCGTCGGGCCGCAAGCGGAAGTGCTCGACCTGTTCGGCGACAAGGCTGCCGCGCGCGCCCTGGCCGAGCGCCTGGAGGTGCCGCTGGTGGCCGGGATCAACCGTGCGGTCAGCGTCGAAGAGGCCGAGGCGTTCCTGGAAGGGCTCGGCGATGGCGCCGCGGTGATGCTCAAGGCCCTTGCCGGCGGCGGCGGACGTGGCATGCGCGCGGTGGAGGAGGTTGCGCAACTGGCCGATGCCTACCGCCGCTGCCGTGCCGAGGCGCAGGCGGCGTTCGGCCGGGACGAGTTATACGTCGAGCAACGGGTAGCGCGGGCGCGGCACATCGAGGTGCAGGTGCTCGGCGACGGCAGCGGTGCGGTCAGCCACCTCTGGGAGCGCGATTGCAGCCTGCAACGGCGCCAGCAGAAGCTGCTGGAGATCGCCCCCAGCCCGGACCTGCCGGAGGCCACTCGTGAGGCGCTGATCGATTGCGCCCTGCGCATGGCCGGCGCGGTGCGCTATCGGGGGATCGGTACCTTCGAGTTCCTGGTCGACGACGAGCGCCCCGGGCGCTTCTATTTCATGGAAGCCAATCCGCGCATCCAGGTGGAGCACACCGTCACCGAGGAAGTCACCGGGGTCGACCTGCTGCACGCCCAGTTGCGTCTCGCCGCCGGCATGGAGCTTGCCGCCCTCGGCCTGGAGCGACCGCCGGCGATCGGCGGCTGCGCGGTGCAACTGCGGATCAACCTGGAGACCCTGGCGGCCGACGGCAGCGCCCGTCCGGCGGTGGGCACTATCGGCGCCTACGAACCGCCCAGCGGTCCCGGCCTGCGGGTGGACGGCTACGGCTATGCCGGCTATCGGGTCAGCCCCAGCTACGATTCGCTGCTGGCCAAGCTGGTCGTGCGCGGTGCGGATTATCCCGCCGCGTTGCGCCGGGCCTACCGGGCGCTCTGCGAATTCCGCCTGGAGGGCGTGGCGAGCAACCTGGATCTGCTGCGCAACCTTCTGCTGCATCCGGCGGTACAGGCCAACCGGGTCGACACCCGCTTCGTCGAAAGCCACCTGGAGACACTGCTGGCGCCTATCCCGGCGAGCCATCCGCGGCTCCGCGCCGAGTGCCCGCTCGCCGAGGACGCCGCGCCTGCGCGGGTCGAGGCGCCACTCGGCAGCCTGCCGCTGTCTGCGCCGAGCAGCGGGGTGCTGGTGGCCCTGGAAGTGGCCGAGGGCGAACGGGTGCGTGCCGGCCAGCGGGTCGCGATCCTGGAAGCGATGAAGATGGAATTCGAGGTCAAGGCACCCGGCGGCGGTATCGTCCGGCGACTCGCGGCGAGCCTCGGGGAGCCTCTGGAGGAGGGCGCGACGCTGCTGTTCCTCGAACCGACGGAGGATGACGACGAGCAGGCACCGACCGAACAGGCGCTGGACCTGGCGCATATCCGCGCCGATCTCGCCGAGGTACTCGAGCGCCAGGCAGCGCTGGGCGACGAGCGTCGTCCGCAGGCGCTGGCCAGGCGGCGCAAGACCGGACAGCGTACCGCGCGGGAGAACGTGCTCGACCTGCTGGACGAGGGCAGCTTCAGCGAATATGGCGGTTTCGCCCTGGCCGCCCAGCGTCGCCGGCGCTCCGCCGAGGAGTTGCTGGAGCTGAGCCCCGCCGATGGCCTGGTCGCCGGCACCGGTACGGTGGGGGCCGCCAGCTTCGGCGTGCAGGCCGCGCGTTGCCTGGTACTGGCCTACGACTACACGGTGTTCGCCGGCACCCAGGGGGTGATGAACCACAAGAAGACCGACCGCCTGCTCGGCCTGGCCGAACAGTGGCGCTTGCCGCTGGTGCTGTTCGCCGAGGGCGGCGGCGGGCGCCCGGGCGATACCGATTTCGTCGGCGTCGCCGGCCTCGATTGCCATACCTTCGTCGGCATGGCCCGGCTCTCCGGGCTGGTGCCGCTGGTGGGAGTGGTCTCCGGTCGCTGCTTCGCCGGCAATGCCGCGTTGCTGGGCTGCTGCGATGTGATCATCGCCACCCGCGACGCCACCATCGGCATGGCCGGCCCGGCGATGATCGAGGGCGGCGGCCTGGGCCGTTTCGCCGCCGAGGAGGTCGGTCCGACGGGCGTGCAGGGGCCCAACGGAGTGATCGACGTACTGGTGGAGGACGAGGCCGAAGCGGTCGCGGTGGCCAGGCGCTATCTCGGCTATTTCCAGGGCCCGCTGCCCGACTGGAGTTGCGCCGACCAGCGCGAGTTGCGCCACCTGGTGCCGGAGAACCGCCTGCGTGCCTACGACATCCGCCAGGCGATCGAGGTCCTGGCCGACCGGGGCAGCGTGCTGGAACTGCGGCGCCAGTTCGCTCCCGGCCTGGTCACCGCGCTGCTGCGCATCGAGGGCCGGGCGTTCGGCCTGATCGCCAACAACCCTGGCCATCTCGGCGGCGCCATCGATGCCGCGGCTGGCGACAAGGCCGCGCGCTTCATGCAGTTGTGCGACGCCTTCGACATCCCGATCGTCTCGCTCTGCGACACCCCTGGCTTCATGGTCGGCCCGGAGGCGGAAAAACAGGCCACGGTGCGCCACGTCTCGCGGATGTTCGTCAGCGCCGCCAGCCTGACGGTGCCGTTCTTCACCGTGGTCCTGCGCAAGGGCTACGGACTGGGAGCCCAGGCCATGGCGGCGGGCAGCTTCCATTCGCCGCTGTTCACCGTCGCCTGGCCCAGCGGCGAGTTCGGCGCCATGGGCCTGGAAGGCGCGGTGCGGCTGGGCTTCGCCAAGGAGCTGGCGGCCGAGGAAGATCCCCAGCGGCGCGAGGCGCTGTTCCGCGGCATGGTGGACACGGCCTACCGCAACGGCAAGGCGCTGAACATGGCCAGCTACCTGGAGATCGACGCGGTGATCGACCCGGCGGAGACCCGCGCCTGGCTCCTGCGCGGCCTGGCCGTCGCCGGAGAACCGGCGCCGAGGGCGGGGCGCAAGCGGCCGTTCGTGGATACCTGGTAGATGGTCGGCCCGCAGTGCCCTGGCGCCTCAGGACGACGGCGGCGTCGCCTGAACCTGCGCGGCGACCGCCGCCTTGTCGATCACCGACCAGACGCCGGCGATGCGCTCGTCTTCGAATTCGTAGAAGACGTTCTCGGCGAAGCGTACCCGCTGGCCGTTGACCGGGATGCCGAACAGCCGGCCGCCGGGTGTGCAGTCGAAGTGCAGGCGGCAGGCGACGCCCGGCGGATCGACGAGCAGGCGTTCGATCTCGAAGCGCAGGTCGGGGATTGCCAGGAAGTCGCCTTCGAGCATCCGCAGGTAGCCGTCGAGTCCGATCTGCACGTCGTTGTAGCGCACCCGGTCATGGACGAAGTCGCCCAGGCGCGCCCAGTCCTGACGGTTCAGGCAGTCGATGTAGGCGCGGTAGCGCTCGGCGAGTCGGTCACGGGTCATGCGGGTCTCCTTCGAGCTGTCCGGGCGGCGTGAGCCAGACCCTAGCAAACCCGCGAGACGCCGTCAGTCGCTAGGCTTCAGCCCAGGCGCATGGACAGCTCGACATCCTCGGCGAAGGGCGTCGACAGGTAGCCGTTGGCCGGCGAGCGGACATGGGCCAGGTACTCGGGACTATGCTCGGCGTTGTCGGCGATCACCAGCGCGCCGGGGCGCAGGCGGCTTTCCAGCAGGGCGAGGACCTCCGGGTAGAGCGCCTTGGCGCCGTCCAGCAGGACCAGGTCGATGCTGTCCGGCAGGTCCTTGGCGAGGGTTTGCAGGGCGTCGCCCTCGCGCAGTTCCACCAGGTCGAGCAGCCCCCCGGCGGCCAGGTTGCGCCGTGCCCGCTCGGCCTTGGAGGGTTCGAACTCGCTGCCGATCAGGCGGCCACCGCCGTTGTCCCGCAGCGCTGCGGCGAGGTGCAGGGTGGACAGGCCGAAGGACGTGCCGAACTCGACGATGCTGCGCGCCGAGCTGCTGCGCGCCAGCATGTAGAGCAGGCAGCCGGTTTCGCGGGAGACGGGCAGCGCCAGGTCCTTCAGGCGACCGTAGAACTCGCGGTATTCGGTCTTGCTGCCCATGAGGCGCTTCAGTTCGGCCTCCGAGAGGTCGGCGAGGGCGGGACTGTCGCCCGGTGCGCTGGCTTCGGCTTCGGCGAACAGGCGTTGCAGGAGATCGGCGAGCGGGGCGTTGGTGAGGGTATTCATGGATGGCTCCGGGAATGTTTGAGCGCGTAAGTGCGTGGACCTAGAATGCGACGGATTCATCGCATTCCGCCATTCGCATTCCGGAGCCTTCCATGAGCGACAAGCGAAACCCGCGTATTTCCTCGCGCAAGCAGCCGCAGCAGGCCCGTTCCAGTGAGTTGGTGGCGAGCATCCTGGAGGCGGCTGTTCAGGTTCTGGCCAGCGAAGGCGCGCAACGTTTCACCACCGCGCGGGTGGCGGAGCGCGCCGGGGTGAGCATCGGTTCGCTGTACCAGTATTTTCCGAACAAGGCGGCGATCCTCTTCCGCCTGCAAAGCGACGAGTGGCGGCGCACCACGCGTCTGCTCGGCGAGATCCTCGAGGACACCACCCGGCCGCCGCTGGCGCGCTTGCGCCGGCTGGTGCTGGCATTCGTGCGCTCGGAGTGCGAAGAGGCGGCGATACGCGTGGCGCTGAGCGACGCGGCGCCGCTGTATCGCGACGCCGACGAGGCGCGGGAGGTGAAGGCGGAGGGCGCGCGGGTGTTCCAGGTGTTTCTCCGGGAGGCCTTGCCGGAGGTCGCCGAGGCCGAGCGCAGCCTGGCCGGCGACTTGCTCACCACCACCCTCGGCGCGGTCGGCAAGCAGTTCTCCGAACAGCCGCGCAGCGAGGCGGAGATCGAGCGTTACGCCGAGGCCCTGGCCGATATGCTCTGCGCCTATCTCGCCGCCCTTGACGAGCGCTGAGGTGCCGGGTGGCCGGAGCAAAACCGTCGCTTGGCCCAGCGGCCCAGGTACGCGGCTGGCGCGTGCGTAGGCTTGGCGGAGCAGGCGTTTATCGGCGGAAGCGACCGGCGTCTGCCGGTCGCGGGAGGGATCAGGCTTCGGCGATGCCGGTGACGACGATGCCGAAGCGGCGCAGCAGCAGTTCCGCCGGCTCGTCGCTTTCCAGCTTGCCGGTGCTGTAGTGGCCCGGCTTGAGGTTGGCCTCGGCCCATTCCAGCAGGTGCTCGGCGACCTCTTCGGGGCTCGGCTTGTGGGGGAACGGCAGGACTTGGCGCTCGGTGGCTTCGTCCTTGCTGTAGGTGATTGCCCAATCGCTCATGGGTAGGCTCCTTGTTTTCGCTGAGTTGGCAGGCCGGCAGGGCCCGAAGGGTAGACCGGCGCGGTCGCGCAAGGGTTGCCCTGGCGCGATGGGCGGTCCGCGTCCGACTGTCGGCCGAGGGCGGAAAACACTTATGATTCAGCCACATGCTTTGTCTGGACCGGTCCCCGATGCTGTCTGCCGTACGGCGCTACAAGTCGATGCTCTCCAGCGCCCTGGCGCGTTGTTTCCCGCGTACCACCGCCTACCTGCAGGCCGAGCGCGAGGCTCGCGAAGCCTTGTTGCAGCCGGCCAAGGCCCGCTCCAGGAAGAACGCCGCGAAGGCTCCGGCCAAGGCCGCCGGCAAGCCTGCGAAGGGCGCCGTTCGGGGGACCCCACGCAAGCCCGCTGCCGCCTCGCAGGGCGCGCCGCAGGGAATCTATCCGGCTGCCGCACTGAAGGTCGACGAATCCCAGGAGCGCACCATGCGCGAGCAGGTGGCGCAGGCCGTGACGCTCGGTGTGGTCAGCCCGCCGTCCGAGGAACAGTGGGCGATGATCCTCTGCCGCCAGCCGCTGGCGCGGATCTTTGCCGGTGCCGGCTCGGGCAAGTCGACCACCCTGGTCCTGCGGGTGGTGTTCATGCTCTGCCACCTGGGCGTCGAGCCGCAGCGGCTGACAGTGATTTCCTTCACCAACGCCTCCTGTACGCAGTTGCGCGAACAATTGCTGCGGCTGCTCGCGCACTGGCAGTACCCGTTCGACGCGGCCCAGGCGCGGCAGTGCGTGCGCACTTTCCATTCGGCGCTCGGCAGCCTGGCCCGCGAGGTGCTCGGCAATCCGCGCTGGTTCGAACAACTGGACGACCGCGACCCCGCCGCCGAGCCGGACAACCCCCTTGCCGCCGGACGCCTGCGTCCGGCCCAGCAGCGCCTGCTGAAGCAGGCCTACCAGCAGTGCTACGCGGAAAGCCCGGCGTTCCGCGCCAAGACCCACAAGCTGCTGGAACTGCCGCCGCCGGCGGAGCCGGAAGAGGGCGCGCGACGGCAGCCGAAGGCGCCGCTGGAGCCGTTCAAGCTGGCCGGCGAGTTCCAGGCGCTGCCGCTGTACGAAGCCTTCCATGCCCAGGCCGGGTTCGCCGAGAGCCTGGGCCTGCGCGTCGAACGCCTGGACAGCGGCAAGCTGGAATGCGGGTTGCGCGAGAAGATCTTCGTCGAAGCCATGGCACTGTTCTGGGCGAGGTTCCAGGCGCTGTTGCGCGAGGAGGGCCTGATGACCTTCGACGCCGCGTTCCAGCAGCTCGGCGAGCGGATGGCCGGCGGGGCCCTGGCGGAAACGGCGCTGGCGCCGTTCACCCATCTGCTGATCGACGAGTTCCAGGATGTCTCGCCGCAGATCGTCCTCTGGCTACAGGCGTTGCACCGTCGCCTGGCGACCCAGGGCACCGCGCCGAGCCTGATGGCCATCGGCGACGACTGGCAGTCGATCTACGGCTGGCGCGGCAGTTCGCCGGAGCTGTTCATCGACTTCGACCGGCACTTCCCCTCGCGTGGGCGGGGACGCAAGAGCGCGCTGCTGGTGCTGGAAACCAACTACCGCTCCGTCGAACCGATCATTCGCGACGGCGAGAAGGTGCTGGCCGGGGTGCGTTTCAAGCAGGACAAGACCTGCCGCGCGTTCCGCCCGATCCAGCCGGGCGACCATGGCGTGAAGCTGGTGCAGCGTTTCGACCTGCGTGCGCAACTGCCGAAGCTACTGGCGGAAATCCGCGCCCAGTGCGAGCACGCCGCCGCTCGCGAGAGCAGCGAGCGCACCGCGGTGCTGTTGCTGAGCCGGCGCAACGAGCCGTTGCAGGCGATCCAGGCGGAGTTGGATCGCGCGCTGCCGGTGAAGGGCATGACCATCCATCGCGCCAAGGGCCTCCAGGCCGAAGTGGCGATCGTCGTCGACGACTGCCTGCCGGGCGAGAAGCATCCGTTGCGCAACGCGCTGTACGCGGCTTCGGGTTTCTTCCGCAACAGCTACGACCAGGCCATGGAGGACGAAAGCCTGCGCCTGGCCTACGTGGCGATTACCCGTGGCGTCAGCCGGGTGCTCTGGTACACGCGCAAGGCCCAGGGCGCCACGGCCCTGTTGGCCCGACGCTGAGGACGACCGTCTCGGCGGGCTACGCCTGGCGCTGCATCCAGGCGCTGAATGCGCGCAGGCGCTCGATGAACACCGCCGGGTCGGTGACCTGGTCGTCCAGTACGGCCTTGAAATATTCCAGGGCCGGCGCCTGTCCGGGGTGCCGCGCGCGAAACAGCGCCAGGTAATGCTCCAGGGTCTCCGGCCAGACGCTCTCCGTCTCCCCGCGAAGGATGTCGCTGGAGCGGATCAGCTTCTTCGCCGCTTCTCGTTGCAGGCGGCGGCGCTCCTCCTCCGAGGACGCGCTTTCCAGGCGTCGCGCATAGTCTTCCAGCACCTGCGCATAGTCGCCGTTGAGGGCCAGGGCGATGGCTTTCGCCGGACGCAAGGGCGGCAGGTCGCTGGCCAGGTCTTCGCCCCACAGGCAGCGGCAGCGGTGCTTGAGCCAATAGCCCCAGCTATCGCGGTTGGCCGGATCGCGGGCCTGGTCCAGGTGGCCGATATCGAAATCGATCTTGCTGACTTCCGGGTGGCGCGCCTGCAATGCCAGGCGCGCGGTTTCCAGTTGCGCGGCCAGTTCGGGGCTGGGCGGGTCGCGCAGGACCAGGGTCAGGTCGAGGTCGGAGCGCCCCGTGATGGCCTCGCCGCGGGCGACGCTGCCGTACAGGTAGACGCTGTGCACGGCCCGCTCGAACGGAGGCCGGGCCAGGGTTCGGCGCAGGTCGTCGAGCAGGGGGCGAAAGGCCGCCTGCGGTTCGACGCGTGGCGGCAGGGGGATGAAGCCATCGGGCATGTCCATGCCGACAGCCTAGCGACACGCCGCCCGCGCGTCGATCAGCCTGCGTTGCGGAACAGCAGCGCCTTGAGGCCCGCCGCGGGGTCGACATCGGGGAACTCCGGCGGATTCTCCAGGCGTTCGACGAAGTGCAGCAACGGCGCCTCGCGGGCGGTTTCCTCGAGGAGGAAGTCGGGGCCGATGGCCGGGTCATTGATACAGGCCAGCAGGGTGCCGCCGGGCACCAGCAGTTCCGGCAGGCGGCGGAGGATCCTGCGGTAGTCCTGGGTCAGGACGAAGCTGCCTTTCTGGAAGCTCGGCGGATCGACGATCACCAGGTCGTACGGGCCGAGCTTGCGCAGCTTGCCCCAGGACTTGAACAGTTCGTGGCCGAGGAAGCTCACCCGGCCGAGGTCGTGGCCGTTCAGGCGGTGATTGTCGCGGCCGCGGTTGAGCGGGCCGCGGGCCATGTCCAGGTTGACCACCTGGCTGGCGCCGCCGGCAATGGCCGCCACCGAGAAGCCGCAGGTGTAGGCGAACAGGTTGAGCACGCGGCGGCCGGCGGCCTGCTCCTGCACCCAGCGGCGGCCCAGGCGCATGTCGAGGAACAGCCCGGTGTTCTGGTTGCGCCCCAGGTCGAGGCGGAAGCGCAGTCCGTTTTCCACGATGTCCCAGGTTTCCAGCGGCTCGCCCGAAAGCCATTCGCAGGCGCTGTCTGGGCGGTAGCGGTGCTGCAGGACCAGGTGCCGGCCCTGGCTCGCAGCCCAGGCCGGCGCCGTGGTCAGTTGCCCCAGGGTCCGGCGCAAGGCCTCCAGTTCCTCCGGCTGCGGCTCCTTGAACAGAGTCACCAGCAGGACGCCCTGCAGCCAGTCCGCGGTCAATTGTTCCAGGCCCGGCCAGCAGCGGCCGCGACCATGGAACAGACGGCGGGTCTCCGCCGGCGCCGGGGACAGCGCGGCGAGCAGGTGCTGGAGGAGGGTATCGAGGGCTTCGCGATTCATGGCGGTTCGGCGTTGAAAAAGGGGCGGATTCTACCCGTTGCGTGACGGCCAGTCCGCCCCTTCGCTTCAATCGGGCGTCGCGGGCGCAGGCGCGGCGTTGGCCGGGCCGCCATCCTGGATCATCAGCAGGCTCTGCGGCGAGGACAGCGCGATGCCTTCGCTGCGCAAGCGGTCGAGGATGGTGAAGAGCAGGTCGCTGCGCGCGCCGGCCACCGAACGCGGGCTGTTGACGAAGCCGCTGGCGTTGAGCACCAGGCCGTTGCTGGCGAGATCCTTGAACGTCACCGAGGGCGCCGGTGCGTCGAGGATCGCCGGGTGTTCGGCGAAGGTCTGCAGGAGCAGTTCGCGGACCTTCATCGCGTCGGTGTCCAGCGGCAGGGTCAGGTTCACCCCGACCACCCCGAGGGCATTGCCCATGGTCACGTTGCGCACGGTCTGGGAGATGAACTGCGAGTTCGGCACGATCACCGTGGAGCGGTCGCCCATCTGGATCTCGGTGGCGCGCACGTTGATCCGCCGGATATCGCCCTCCACCCCGCCCAGGCTGACCCAGTCGCCGACCTTCACCGGCCGCTCGGTCAGCAGGATCAGGCCGGAAATGAAGTTCTGCACGATGGCCTGCAGGCCGAAGCCGATGCCTACCGAGAGGGCGCTGACCACCCAGGTCAGGCTGGTCAGGTTGATGCGCAGGGTGGACATCACCAGCATCGCCAGGAGCACGAAGCCGAGGTAGCCGACCAGGGTCACCAGCGAGGCGCGCATGCCGGCGTCCATGTTGGTTTCCGGCAGCAACCGCTCGCTCAGCCAGCGCTTGACGATGCGCAGGGCGAACAGGCCGCCGACGAACAGCAGCAGGGCGACCAGGATGTCCTGCGGGACGATGTTCAGGTTGCCCAGGGTCTTGCTGCTTTCGCCCAGTTGGGTGAAGCCCTGCAGCAGTTCGCTGGGGCTCGAGCCGACCGGAAGGAAGGCCAGCAGCAGCGCGGTGAGCAGCAGCAGGGTGCGGCCGACCCCGGCCAGCACCGTGCTGGCCTGGGCCTGGTGGCGCGGCGACAGGCCGAGCGCATTGGCCAGCGCCAGGCCGCTGGGATGCTTGGGCGAGAGCAGGGTTTCGCAGATGTCGCCGAAGAAAGCGATCAGCAGGTAGGTGGTGGCCGCGATCACGCTGATCCACAGCAGCTTGCCGGTGAGGAAGTAGGCCAGCGAGAGGTAGCCGGTGAACAGGGCGAGGAGGATCGCCGCGATCCATACCGAGGCGACGAAGGGGATCAGCCCGGCGATCCCGCCTGGCCGCTCCAGGTCGTGCTTGCGCCGCACATGGTGGTAGCGCAGCAGGGCGGTGGCGAAGATCAGCGCGGTGACCAGCGCGGTCAGGCCGTTGAGGGCGACGGTCAGGGCCAGGCTGGTGCCGGTGACGCTGTTGATCCGTTCCTCGGTGGCCACCAGCATCAGCGCCACCGCGAGGATCGCCGGGAACGGGCCGAGGGCGCTGGCGATCCTGTCTGGGATCGCCGGCAGCCGCCAGGATGGTCGCGGCAGCATCAGCAGGGCGCGGCCGAGGCCGGCGATGAAGGCGCAGAAGGTCGCCAGGCTCACCAGTTGATCGGTCAGGCTGGCCATGTCGGGGCTCAGGCTGGCGTTGCTTTCCAGGCCCCAGCGCATCAGCGACACCGCGCCGACGATGGTCAGGATGGTCGCCAGCCCGACCGCCAGGGCCAGGGCGCTGCGCCGCAGGCGGCCTTCCGGCAGCCAGCGGATCATCGCCCAGGTAAGCATGCGCTCCAGCAGGCGGCGGCCGAAGCTCCAGACCAGCACGGTGGCCAGCAGGGTTCCGGCGAAGGCCCAGCGGTGTCCGGGCGCGATGGCGCTGTCGAAGGCGACCAGGGCCTCCGCCTTCAGCTTGTCCAGCCGGCGCAGGTCGTCGTCGGTGGGACGGATCAGGGTCGACCAGAAGCTCGGGCTGAACGGTGTCGCCGCGCGGCTGCTGATCTGCGAGTTGAACAGGCTGCGGCGCAGGTTGACGATCTGTGCTGCCAGGTCGCGGGACGACTGGCCGAGCTGGGTGGCCTGGCGTTCGTCGTCGAGCAGGGCGTTCTTCTGCCGGGTCAGGGCCTGGCGCTGGGCGGCGAGGCTTTCCGCCTCGTCGGGCTGCGGCGGGCCGATCACTTTCAACTGATCGTCGAGCCGCTCGATGTCGGCCACCCGCAGCGCGAGCAGGGCGTCGGCCTGGCGCTGGACTTGCAGCGCGCTCTGGCGCAACTCGGCGAGGAGGTCGTCGCTGGCGTCGGCGGTGACGCGCTGGCGGATCCGGTCGAGTTGCGCGTTGAGCTGGTCGAGGCTGGCGTCCTCGGCCAGGGCGGCCGGCGCTTCCAGGTCGACGGCCGCCTGCGGAGCCGGCCTGGCGGCCCAGGCCTCGCTGCCCAGGCTCAGGAGCAGGCCAAGGGCCATGGCGAACTGGCAGAGCAACATATGCAGGCTGGCGCGCCTCATCGAATCCCCCTTTCGATCCTGACTGGCTCAAGCAGTATGGACCGGCGCGGACGCCGAGTAATTCCCCGCGTCGATAATCGCCAGGCGGCGCTAAAGGGACATGTATTCTGGCCATATCGATCCCTTTTTGGCCGCCGCCGCCGTTTTGCCGCGACCGCGCGCTGGGCAGAATCCCTCCACCAAGAACAAGAAACCTGCGAGGTCTCTCCATGCTGAGCGTCTACAGCGACGATCATCGTCTGCACTTCGGCCAGTCGGAACTGGTCGACGGCAAGCTGCAACCCTGTTTCGAAATGCCCAGCCGGGCCGACACCGTGCTGGCCCGGGTGAAGTCGCAGAACCTTGGCGAGGTGATCGCGCCGAAGGATTTCGGCCGCGAGCCGCTGCTGCGCATCCACGACGCCGCCTACCTGGACTTCCTCCAGGGCGCCTGGGCCCGCTGGACCGCCGAAGGCCACAGCGGCGACCTGGTGTCCACCACCTTCCCCGGCCGCCGCCTGCGCCGCGACGGGCCGATCCCCACGGCGCTGATGGGCGAGCTGGGCTACTACAGCTTCGACACCGAGGCGCCGATCACCGCCGGCACCTGGCAGGCCATCTACAGCTCCGCCCAGGTCGCGCTGACCGCCCAGGAGCATATGCGCCAGGGCGCCCGCAGCGCCTTCGCTCTCTGCCGTCCGCCGGGCCATCACGCCGGTGGCGACTTCATGGGCGGCTACTGCTTCCTCAACAATGCCGCCATCGCCACCCAGGCGTTCCTCGACCAGGGCGCCCGGCGCGTGGCGATCCTTGATGTCGACTATCACCATGGCAACGGCACCCAGGATATCTTCTACCGCCGCGACGACGTGCTGTTCGCCTCGATCCATGGCGATCCGCGGGTCGAATACCCGTACTTCCTCGGCTACGCCGACGAGCGCGGTGAAGGCGCCGGCGAGGGCTGCAACCACAACTATCCGCTGGCCCATGGCAGCGGCTGGGACCTCTGGTCGGCGGCGCTCGACGACGCCTGCGTGCGGATCGCCGGCTACGCCCCGGATGCCCTGGTGATTTCCCTCGGCGTGGACACCTACAAGGAAGACCCGATCTCCCAGTTCAGGCTGGATTCGCCGGACTACCTGCGGATGGGCGAGCGCATCGCCCGGCTGGGCCTGCCGACCCTGTTCATCATGGAAGGCGGCTATGCGGTGGAAGCCATCGGCATCAACGCGGTCAACGTGCTGCAGGGCTACGAAGGCGCGGCCCGCTGAGGAGCGAAGCATGCAATCGACTCGCAAGCTGCTGGCCGGCCTCGCGCTGGCCGTTTCCGCCGGGCTGGTCCAGGCCGCGCCGGAAGTACGGATCTACAACTGGTTCGACTACATCGCCCCGGACACCCTGAAGAACTTCCAGGCGCAGACCGGCATCGCGCCGAAGTACGACGTCTACGACAGCAACGAGGTGCTCGAGGCCAAGCTGCTGTCCGGGCATTCCGGCTACGACCTGGTGGTGCCCAGCGACAGCTTCCTGCCCAACTACCTGAAGGCCGAGGTGTTCCAGCCGCTGGACAAGAGCAAGCTGCCGAACTGGAAGA
>NZ_KV819855.1:222346-331388 GCF_001815235.1 Pseudomonas sp. HMSC065H01
ACAAGAGCAAGCTGCCGAACTGGAAGAACCTCAACCCGGCCCTGCTCAAGGTGCTCGCCGGCAAGGACCCCGGCAACCGCTACGTGATGCCCTACATGTGGGGCACCAACGGCATCGCCTACAACCTCGACAAGGTCCGCGCGGTGCTCGGCGACGATGCGCCGCTGGACTCCTGGGACCTGGTGTTCAAGCCGGAGAACCTGGCGAAGCTGCAACAGTGCGGCGTGGCCTTCCTCGACTCGCCCACCGAGGTGATCCCCGAGGTGCTGCACTATCTCGGCCTGTCGCCCAACAGCCACCAGCCGGAAGACTACCGCCGAGCCGAGGAGCACCTGGCGAAGCTGCGCCCGTACATCACCTACTTCAGTTCCTCGCAGTTCGTCAGCGACCTGGCCAACGGCAACGTCTGCGTGGCCATCGCCTGGTCCGGCGGAGCGATGCAGGCGGCCAACCGGGCCAGGGAAGCGAAGAACGGCATGCGCATCGAGTACCGCATCCCGAAGGAGGGCGCCGCGGCCTGGTTCGACGTGCTGGCGATCCCGCGCGACGCGAAGAACGTCGAGCAGGCGCACGCCTTCCTCGACTACCTGCTGCGCCCGGAGGTGGTGGCGCCGATCTCCGACTACGTGGCCTACGCCAACCCGAACAAGGCGGCGGACGGCCTGATCTCGGCGGAGTTGCGCGACAACCCGAACGTCTACCCGCCGGAAGAAGTGCAGGCCAGGCTGTATTCGGTGGAGATGCTGCCGCCGAAGCTGGAGCGGCTGCGCACGCGGACCTGGAGCAGGATCAAGACCGGCAAGTGAGCGGCCGCGGCCAGATGGCGGGTTCGCAGGACGGATAGCGTTCCCCAGGCCAGGCCAGGCAAGCAGGCCGGAACCGCCGCCCACGGCCCGCTGGAGGTCGCTTCCAGGCTTCGACCGGGCGCGCCGGCTTGTCCATAATGGCGCTGCCCGACGGTCGCCGCTGGCGGCCGCTTCCTTCCATGCCTGCCTGTGAGTCCGCCATGCGTAAGTCCGCCGATGCCTTCGCCTTCCAGACCATGCTGTTGCTCTGCGTGATCTGGGGCATCCAGCAGGTGACCATCAAGTGGGCGGCGACGGACATCGCGCCGGTCATGCAGGCGGCCATCCGTTCCGGCATCGCCGCCGCCCTGGTCGGCCTGCTGATGTGCTGGCGCGGCGGCTGGGAGGGCTTGCGCCAGGGCACCCTGGGCGCCGGCCTGCTGACCGGCACGCTGTTCGCCCTGGAGTTCCTGTTCATCGCCCTCGGCCTGCAATACACCACGGCTTCGCACATGTCGGTGTTCCTCTATACCGCGCCGATCTTCTCTGCCCTCGGGCTGCACTTCCTGCTTCCCAGCGAACGCCTGCGGCCCTTGCAGTGGCTGGGCGTGGCGGTGTGCTTCGGCGGCATAGCGGTGGCCTTCGGCGGAGGCCTGTCGTGGGCGGAAATGGATGGGCGGATGCTGCTCGGCGACGCTTTCGGCCTGCTCGCCGGGATGTCCTGGGGCGCGACCACGGTGGCAGTGCGCGGCACCCGGCTGTCCGAGGCACCGCCAAGCCTGACGCTGTTCTACCAATTGTTCGTGGCATGCGCCGGGTTATTGCTGATCGCTCTTTTCAGCGGCCAGTTCGGCGAGGTCCGCTGGACCCCGGTGAGCACCGCCAGCGTGCTGTTCCAGGGCGTGGTGGTGTCGTTCGCCAGCTACTTCTGCTGGTTCTGGCTACTGCGTCGCTACCTGGCGAACAACCTGGCGATCTTCTCCTTCATGACCCCCCTGTTCGGCGTCACCTTCGGTGTATTGCTGCTGGGCGAGCCGCTCAGCCTGAACTTCGTCGCCGGCGCGGCGCTGGTCCTCGCCGGCATCACCCTGGTCAGCGGCGAGCAGTGGCTGCGACGCCTGCTGCGACGCTGAGCGAGTGCGGCCGGCGCAACAGCAGGCCGGCGAAGACCAGGCCGAGCCCGGCGAGCGCCAGCGCCGGTTGCAGGCCGCCGGCGAAATGCGTGCTGAGCGCCGCCAGCAGCGGGCCGAGCAACTGGCCGAGGGCGAAACCGGTGGTCAGTTGGCCGGCGTTGCGCTGCGGCGTATGCGGCGCCAGTTCGCGGGCGTATTGCATCACCAGTTGCATGCCGGCGAGGAACGGCAGGCCGGTCAGAACTACCCCCAGGGCCAGTCCGCCGATCCCCGGCAGCAGGCAGGCGAGCACGCCGAGGGCCTGTAGCCAGAGCGCGCCGACCAGCCAGCGGCGGGTGCCGTCCGGGCGCTGCCGGCGCAGGCTGATCAGCACTACCCCGGTGGCCGAGGCCAGGCCGAAGCAGGGCCAGAACAGGTCGGCCTGCCATTGCCCGTGGAAACGCGCCGCGGCCATCTGCGAGAGAAAGGTGGCCGGGATGATGTAGCCGAGGCCGACCAGTCCGTAGGCCCAGGTCAGGCGGCCGAGGCCGGCGTTTTCGCTTGCCGTGGCAGGCGCGTCGTGGCCGGCGCTGCGTGCGGCCGGGCGCGGCAGCAGCGGCAGGAGCATGAGGATCAGGACCAGCGCGAGGTCGGCGAAGAGCTTCCAGATGAACACCGAGTCCTGGCCCAGGGCGTTGCCCAATGCCGCCAGCAGGCCGGTGACCATCACCCCGATGCCGGGGCCGGCGAACACCAGCGCGCCCAGCCGGGCCCGACCGCTTTCCGCGGCGAGGCGCTGGCTGAGGGCGGTGACCATGATCAGTACCCAGGCGCTGGCCACGCCAAGACCGAAGCGCAGCAGCGCGTGCGGCCAGAAGCCCTCGGCCCAGACCGAGGCCAGGGTCAGGCCGAAGCAGGCCCATAGCCCGACCAGCAGGCGCAAGCGCGCCTGCCGCGCTTCGCGGGCGAACAGCGCGTCCAGCGCGCCGACCAGGTAGCCGAGGTAGTTGGCGGCGGCCAGCAGGCCGGCGCCGGTCAGGTCGAGCTGGCCTTCGCGGATCAGGTGCGGCAGTTGCGGGGTCAGGGAGAAGCGTCCGACCCCCATGGCGACCACCAGCGCCAGCAGGCAGGCGAGCAGGCCGACCAGCGGCGAACGAAGAAAATCACGGGACATGTGCGGATTCCTGCCGGGGGATGAATGGCAGCAGGTTAGGTCTTGCGGCAATTCTGTAAAAATGAATAATCGTGAATTACTTGTTCTGTTTTGGAGAATTAACCGTGGAGTTCGGCCAGTTGAGGATCTTCCAGGCGGTCGCCGAGGAAGGCTCCATCGCCCGCGCCGCCGAGCGCCTGCACCGGGTGCCGTCGAACCTGTCGACGCGCCTGCGGCAACTGGAGGAACAGCTTGGCGTCGACCTGTTCCTCCGCGAACGCCAGCGCCTGCAACTGTCGCCGGCCGGCAAGGTCCTGCTGGACTACGCCGCGCGGCTGTTCGCCCTGCAGGAGGAGGCGCGCGCGGCGGTGCAGGGGGGCGAACCGGTGGGCGACTTCGCCCTCGGCTCGATGTACAGCACCGCGGCGATCCACCTGCCGCCGCGCCTGGCGGAATACCACCGGCGCTATCCGGCGGTGAACCTGCAATTGCAGACCGCGCCCAGCGGCGAGCTGGTCGAGTCGCTGCTGGGCGGGCGCCTGGATGCCGTGCTGGTGGACGGCCCGCTGGACTTCGACGGTCTGGAGGGCCTGCCGATGTTCGAGGAGCGCATGGTGCTGGTCACCGAGAATGGCCACCCGCCGGTGCGCGGTCCCGAGGACGTGGCCGGCAGCGCGGTGATCGCCTTCCGCCCGCGCTGCTCCTATCGCCTGCTGCTGGAGTCCTGGTTCGCCAGCGCGCGGGTGAGCATGGGCCGGGTGATGGAGATCGAGTCCTACCACAGCATGCTGGCCTGCGTGGTGGCCGGCGGCGGGGTGGCGCTGATGCCGGTGTCGATGCTGCAAAGCCTGCCGGGGCGGGAGTCGGTGGCGGTGCATGCGCTGGCCGAACCGTTCGCCCGGGCGAATACCTGGCTGGTCTGGCGCAAGGGCATGGTCGGCGCCAACCTGAAGGCCTGGATCGGTCTCCTGCAAGGGCGGGAATCGGCGTTGGCTTGATTCAGGTCAGGGTCCGGGGCCGGTTTCCCGCAGTAAAGTTGTTTCCAAGGACGGAGTGGAACGTGCGGAGAGTGGGACGCCGGTCTACTCTTTCCTAGGGCGACCTGACTTGTCAGGTCGCCCGATTCTCCTTCCCTTGGACAAGGGGCCTGTCATGAAACTCTGGCTGCAAAACCTGGCGTGGCAACTCGGTGTCGCCCTTGGCCTGATCGAGCCCCCGCGCATGCAACCCATCCCGGTGGAAAACGACGAGCAACGCCGGCGCCTCGCCGCGCGGCAACGTCGCTGAGCCGGTTCCCCGACGCTCTGGCCTCCGCCTGCGGCGCTGGCCAGAGTCCCGGTTTTGGTCTATCGATCGTGGTTCCTGAACCAGGCGACGATCATTTCCCTCAAACGCTCCCCGGAAAAGCTCGCGAAATGCCCGCCATGCACGGTGCGCACCGGTAGCTCGCGCAGGCGCGCGAGGCTGGAGGCATAGTCGTCGAGGTTGGAATGATAGGCGTCCTCGACCAGCGGACCGTCGTAGACGATGTCGCCGGAAAACAGCGTCTGTGTCGCCGCTTCCCACAGGCTGATGCCGCCCGGCGAGTGCCCGGGCGTGTGCAGCACCTGCAGCACGCGGTCGCCGAGATCGAGCACGTCGCCTTCGTCGATCAGTCGGGTCGCCGGCGCTGCTCGCACCCGGTATTCGGCGTAGCACAGCGGGCACTCCGGATGCGCCTCGAACATCTCGTCGCCGACATAGGCGCGCGCCAGGGTGTTGTCGCCGTCCGGCGCGGCGAGGATCTCCGCCTCGGCCGGATGCGCCAGGCGCTCGGCGAATTCGTGGTGGCCGGCGATATGGTCGAAGTGGGTGTGGCTGGCCACCGCCAGCAGCGGTCGTTCGGTGAGCCAGGGCAGTTGCTCGCGCAGGCTGACCAGACCGGAGCCGCTGTCCACCAGCACGTCGCGCTCGCGGCCCTGGACATGCCACATGTTGCAGCGATAGAAGGGGCGCACGTAGGGCTCGTGGATCAGGCTGATACCGTTGTAGAAGTGCCGGGTTTCGAACCAGCGGTCGCGGCTGACGATTCTCATCGCGGTCTCTGTCGGTGGAAAGGCTATCCCAGGAGGATAGGCGTTCAGGGTATGACCTTGCCCGGGTTGAACAGCCCGCTGGGGTCGAGCAGTTCCTTGATCTGCGCCATCAGCGCGAGCTTCAGCGGATCGGCGTAGCGTCCCAGGGCTTCCTTCTTCTCCAGGCCGATGCCGTGCTCGGCGGAGATCACGCCAGCGCATTCGCCCAACTCGCCGTAGAGGATTTCCTCCACCGCCTGGTGCAGCGGCAGCAGCGGGACGTCGGCGGCGAGCATGACGTGCAGGTTGCCGTCGAGGAAATGGCCGAAGAGGAAGACCTGCATGCCCTTCACCAGGTCGTCCAGGCGCCGCCGGATGCGCTTGACGTAGCCGGCCAGGGCCGGCACCGGCAGCGATACGTCGAAGGACAGGCTGTCGACGCCGGCGTGGATGGCCGCGTCGGAGTCTTCGCGCAGGCGCCAGATGGCCAGGCGCTGGGTTTCGTTGGCGGCGAGCAGGGCGTCTTCCACCAGCCCGTCCTCGAAGCAGTCTTCCAGCAGGGCGGTGAGCGCCTCGCCGGCATCCAGGTGGCGGTCCTCGGCCAGCTCCACCAGCAGGTAGAGAGGGCAGGGCGCCAGGCTCGGCGCGCTGTCGCCCATGGGGGCGGCGGTGCATTGCAGGTAGTCGTGCCAGAGGATCTCGCAGGCGAACAGGCGTTCGGCGTGCTCGCGGCGCAGGCGCGCGGCGATGGCGATCGCCGCGTCGACGTCGGGCAGGCCGAGCAGGGCGGTGGCGCCGGGACGCTGCAACGGCTCCAGGCGCAGTACCGCACGGGTGACGATGCCGAGGGTGCCTTCGGCGCCGACGAACAACTGCTTGAGGTCGTAGCCGGTGGTGTTCTTCAGCAGCCCGCGCAGGTCGCTGTAGACGCTGCCGTCGGCGAGTACCGCTTCCAGGCCGAGCACGCGCTGGCGCATGGTGCCGAAGCGGAAGGCGCGGATGCCGCCGGCGTTGGTCGCGACCAGCCCGCCGATGCTGGCGCTGCCGCGCGCGGCGAGATCGATGCCGGGGTCGAGTCCGGCCTCGGCGGCCAGCGCCTGGGCCTGTTCGAGGGTGACGCCGGCGTCGAGGTCGAGGGTCTGGCTGGCCGCATCCAGCCGATGTATGCGGTTCAGCCTGCGCAGCGAGAGCAGCACGTCGCCGGCTTGCGCGGCGCCGCCGCCGACCAGGCCGGTGAGTCCGCCCTGGGGTACTAGGGCGCGTCCCGCCTGGCGGCACAGACGCACCACGGCGGCGACCTGGTCGGTGCTTTCCGGCAGGACCAGGAAGCTTCCGGCGAGGTTCTGCGGATGGTAGCCGGGGTCCTGCCCGGCGAGCGCGGCACTGTCGCGCACGCCACGGGCGCCGAGGATCTCGCAGAGGGAGCGGTAGAGTTCGGAATCGTCCATGGCGGGCTCCGGGTCAGGGATGGAAGGGCGCGGCTTGCAGCACCTCGACGATCAGCGGACGGTCCGCCGGGGCGCCGCGCAGCAGTTCGCGCAGGTGCTCGAGATCGCGCGCGCGTTCGGCGGCGCAGCCGAAGCCGCGGGCGATGGCGAGGAAGTCCGGGGTGTAGATATCGACCCCGAGCGGAGTGATCTCGCGCCGCTCCATGTAGCGCTTGATCTCGCCATAGCCGTGGTTGTTCCACAGCAGCACGACGATGCCGACCTTGGCTTCCACCGCGCTGGCCAGTTCCGGCAGGGTGAACTGCAGGCCGCCATCGCCCATCAGGCTGACCACCGGGCGTCCCGGCTCACCGAGCTTGGCGCCGATGGCGGCGGGCAGGCCATAGCCGAGGGTGCCGTAGCCGGTGGAGGCGTTGAACCAGCGGCGCGGCTCGTCGAGATCGACCAGGTGGTTGCCGCTGTAGACGGTCTGGGTCGAATCGCCGACGAAGCGGGCGTCCGGCCACTCGGCCAGGATCGCGGCGAATAGCTGGCGATAGTGCGACCAGCCGGCGAAGTCTTCGGCCAGGCGCTGGCGCACGGCGGCGGCGCGCCGGGCCCCGGGGCTGTCCGGCGAGGCCTCGCCGCCCGGCAGTTCGGCCAGCAGCACGCGCATGGCCAGCCGGGCGTCGCTGTGGATGGCCAGGCTCGGCGTGTAGTTGCGCATCAGTTGCTGCGGGTCGATGTCGATGCGGATCAACTCGCCATCGAGGGCGAAGCCGCCGTCGAACACCACGTCGTAGTCGGTTTCGCCCAGCTCGGTGCCGATGGCCAGCACCACGTCGGCCTCGGTGGCCAGCTCGCGTACCGGCACGCAGGACTGGTTGCTGCCCAGCAGCAGCGGGTGGTCGGCCGGTAGCAGGCCCTTGGCGTTGATCGTCAGGGCGGTCGGCGCGTCCAGCGCGGCGGCCAGGGCACGCGCTTCGGCGGCGGCCTCGACGCAGCCGCCGCCGAGCAGCAGCAATGGCTTCTTCGCGTTGCGCAGGCGCGCCGCGGCCTCGCGCAAGGGCGCGAGGGCCGGCGCCGGGCGGCTGGTGACGGTGCGTGGGCGCAGGGCCAGGTGTTCGGCGGGCGCGGTAATGACGTCGAGCGGCAGCTCGATGTGCACCGGCCGCGGCCGCTCGCTGTCGAACACGGCGAAGGCGCGGGCGAGCACCGCCGGCAGCTCCTCGGCGCTCATCAGGGTATGGCTGAAGGCGCAGACGTTGCCTACCAGGTTGCGCTGGTTCGGCAGCTCGTGCAGGTAGCCGTTGCCGTGGGCCAGGCGCGCGCGTTCGTTGACGCTGGAGATCACCAGCATCGGAATCGAGTCGGCGTAGGCCTGGGCCATGGCGGTGAGGATGTTGGTCATCCCCGGGCCGGTGATGATGAAGCACACGCCGGGCTTGCCGGTGACCCGTGCGTAGCCGTCCGCCATGAAGCCGGCGCCCTGCTCGTGGCGCGGGGTGACATGGCGGATACGGCTGCCGGGCAGGCCGCGATAGAGCTCTACGGTATGCACGCCGGGGATGCCGAAGACGGTCTCGACGCCCCAGGCTTCGAGTTGCTTGACGAGGAATTCGCCGCAGGTGGTCATGGCCGTTCCTTTTTCATGTTCTCGGGAATGGAAAAGGCGAGGGAAAGTCCCTCGCCTGTCGGGGTTGTGCCTGGTTCAGGCGGCGCTGGCGACACCCGTCGGGCGCCGCGAGAACAGGCTGACCAGGACGAAGCTGAGCAGGCCGACCGCCAGGCTGTAGTAGATCGGCGTATTCGCGTCGAGGCCATCCTTGATCATGAACACCAGCACGGTAAGGAAGCCCAGGGTCATGCTGGTGATGGCGCCGGCGGTGGTGGCGCGCTTCCAGTAGATCGCGCCGATCAGCGGGATCAGCATGCCGCCTACCAGCAGGTTGTAGGCCACGGTCAGGGCGCTGATCACGTCGCTGACCACCAGGGCGATGCCGAGCACTACCAGGCCCAGCAGCAGGGTCGCGATGCGGTTCTCGTGCACGTCGCCGTTGTCGGACTGGCCGCGGCCGCGGCGCAGGCGCGGCAGCAGGTCCTGGGTGACGGTGGTGGACGCCGCCAGCAGGCCGGCGCTGGCGGTGGACATCAGCGCCGCCAGGGCGGCGGCGATGACCAGGCCGCGGATGCCGTTCGGCAGGCTGTGCTCGACCACACTGGCGAAGGCGTTGTTGACGTTCTCCAGGTCCGGCAGCAGGACCTTGGCGGCCATCCCGATCAGCGCCCCGGCCATGCCGTAGAGCACGCAGTAGATACCGGCGGCGGAGCCGGCGACCTTGGCCACGGTCTCGCTGCGGGCGGTGAACACCCGCTGCCAGATGTCCTGGCCGATGAAGATGCCGAAGAAGTAGATCAGGAAGTAGGTGACGATGGTGTCCCAGCCGATCGCGGTGAAGTCGAAGTAGCTGGCCGGCAGCTTGGCTACCAGGGCGTCCCAGCCGCCGGCGTCGTTGATCGACAGCGGCATCAGCAGGAACACCAGGCCGACGGTCATGATCAGGAACTGCACGATGTCGGTCAGGGTCAGCGACCACATGCCGCCGATGGTGGAGTAGAGCACCACGACGCCGCCGCCGATCAGGATCGAGACCCAGAACGGCAGGCCGAACAGGACCTGCATGACGGTGCCGATGGCGATGGTCGAGGTGGCGCCGATCATCAGTGCGTAGACCAGCATGATCAGGGCGCTGGCGTGGCGCGCGGCGGGGTTGTAGCGACGCTCCAGGACCTGGGTGACGGTGTAGATCTTCAGCTTCAGCAGCGGCTTGGCCAGGAACAGGCTGAGGCCGACGATGCCGAGGCCGATCGCGCCGCACAGCCAGAAGCCGGAGATGCCATGGACGTAGCCCAGGCGCACGGTGCCGATGGTGGAGGCGCCGCCGAGGACGGTGGCGGCCATGGTTCCCAGGTAGAAGCCGGGGCCGAGGTTGCGGCCGGCCACCAGGTAGTCGTCGCGGGTCTTGGCGCGGCGCATGCCGTACCAGCCCAGCGCGATCATGCCCGCGGCGTAGATCAGAACGACGAATATGTCGAGGGCCATATCAGGTCTCCCAAGTTTCTCATTGTCATTGTTGTATCCGGCGAGGCGCCGGAAGCGCGGGACGCTGGCGTCCCGCCGTGTGTGTACCCCACCTCAGGCGGTGGCTATCGCCGGTGCCCTCCGCGTGCAGTGCGCGCGCACCCAGCGCGGTCCTCGCGGGCCATAGACGCAAGGCGGTTCCGGGAACAGGCGCAGCAGTGCCAGGTAGAGCAGGGCGGCCAGGCCGAGGGCGACCGGCAGGCTGAGGTCGATGCCGCCGGCCAGTTCGCCGAGCGGACCGACGAATTGCCCCGGCAGGTTGACGAAGGCCAGGCCGGCTGCCGCGCTGGGAATCCAGGCACCCATTCCGCGCCAGTTCCAGCCGTGCTCGAACCAGTAGGCGCCGCCGCGCTGGCCGCGGGTGAACACCTGCAGGTCGTCCGGGCGGTAGAAGCCGCGACGGGTCAGCAGGCCGATCAGCATGATCACCATCCACGGGGTGGTGCAGGTGACGATCAGCACGGCGAAGGTAGAGACGCTCTGCACCAGGTTGAAGGCGAAGCGGCCGACGAAGATGAAGCCGATCGAGGCGACCCCGATCAGCACCGTGGCCTGCACCCGCGAGAGCAGGCGCGGGAACACGCTGGACATGTCCAGCCCGGTGCCGTACAGCGAAGTGGTGCCGGTGGACATGCCGCCGATCACCGCGATCAGGCATACCGGCAGGAAGAACCAGCCGGGAGCGATGGCCAGCAGGCCGCCGACGTAGTTGTTGGCAGCGATGTAGTCCGGCGCGCGGACGGCGACGATGGTCGCGGTGGCGAGGCCGAACAGGAAGGGAACCAGGGTCGCCAGCTGCGCGCCGATCACCGCCAGCATGATCCGTGCCTGCGAGGTCTGGCGCGGGATGTAGCGGGCCCAGTCGCCCAGGAAGGCGCCGAAGGAGATCGGGTTGCTCATGGCCAGCAGGGTGGCGCCGATGAAGGCGGCCCAGAAGCCCGGCTGGCCGAGTTGCACGCTGCCGGCGTAGGCGGCGTCGAAGGGGCCGGCGAAGGCGAACAGGCCGAGCAGGAACAGCAGGCTGGCGGCCCACACGGCGATCCTGTTGACCAGCAGCATGAAGCGGAAGCCGTAGATGCATACGGTCAGCACCAGCACGGCGAACAGGCCGTAGGCCAGGCCCAGGTTCAGTTCGCTCTCTTCCAGGCCGACCAGGCGCCGGGCGCCGCCGACCAGGGCATCGCCGGAACTCCACACCGAGAGCGAGAAGAAGGCGATGGCGGTCAGCAGCGAGAGGAAGGAGCCGACGATGCGCCCGTGCACGCCGAAGTGCGCGCCGGAGGAGACCGCGTTGTTGGTGCCGTTGAGCGGGCCGAACAGGCCCATCGGGGCGAGGATCAGCGCGCCCAGCGTGACGCCCAGCAGGATCGCCCACAGCCCGGCCTGGAAGGACAGCCCGAAGAGCACCGGAAAGCTGCCGAGCACGGCGGTGGCGAAGGTATTGGCGCCGCCGAAGATCATGCGGAACAGATCGACCGGCGTGGCGTTGCGTTCGTGGTCGGGAATCTGTTCGACCCCGAAGGTTTCGATGCGTGTGATTGCGTGTTGGTTATTGTTGTTATCCATGACGTTCTCCCGGGAGAGCTAGCTAGTCGATGGCAGGTACTCCGGCATCGCCGACAAGTGCTCATGGCAGGCCAGCCAACGGCCTTCTTGTTGTTCTAGGCGGAACAGGATGGTTTCCCGTTCCCGGTTCAGGCTTTCCGTTCCCTGGAGGCGCAGCCGGGTGGCGACATCGTGGCTGAAGATCGCCAGGTCGCCTTGCAGGCTGACGCAGGTATTGCTGGATTCGCACGCCAGCACTTCGAAGCCGTCCTCGCGTCGCCAGCGCTCCCACAACTTGCGGTAGGCCGCGCGCGAGCGCAGCGGCTGAGGCCAGTTGTGGAAGATGAAGCTGGCGTCCTCGCTGAAGGCGGCGAAATAGGCCTCGGCATCGTTGCGGGCGAAGGCCGCCACCAGTCGGCGGGCGGCCTCCAGCACCTGTTCGACGCGGTCGTCGGTCATGGTCGCGCTACGGCTCAGCGACGCACCACGCCCGGGAGGACGCAGAGCATTTCATAGAGCAGGTTGGCGCCCAGCAACGAAGTGTTGCCGGTGGTGTCGTAGGGCGGCGAGACTTCGACCAGGTCGCAGCCGATCAGGTCCAGGCCCTGGCAGCCGCGGATGATTTCCATCGCCTGGATGGTGGTCAGGCCGCCGATTTCCGGGGTGCCGGTGCCGGGCGCCCAGGCCGGGTCGATGCCGTCGATGTCGAAGCTCAGGTAGACGGGGCCGCCGCCGACCTTCTCGCGGACCTCGGCCATCAGCGGCTCCAGCGACTTGTGCCAGCACTCCTCGGCCTGCACCACGCGGAAGCCCTGCTTGCGGCTCCAGTTGAAGTCCTCGGCGGTGTAGCCCTGGGCGCGCAGGCCGATCTGCACAACACGGTCGCAATCCAGCAGGTCTTCTTCCACCGCGCGGCGGAAGGTGGTGCCGTGGGCGATCTTCTCGCCGAACATGTGGTCGTTGACGTCGGCGTGGGCGTCGACGTGGACCAGGCCGACCTTGCCGTGCTTCTTCTTGATCGCGCGGAGGATCGGCAGGGTGATGGTGTGGTCGCCGCCGAGGGTCAGCGGGAGGATGCCGTGACCGAGGATGCGGTCGTATTCCTGCTCGATGATGCGCACGGCTTCCAGCAGGTTGAAGGTGTTGATCGCGACGTCGCCGATGTCCGCCACGTTCAGCGAGTCGAAGGGGGCGGCGCCGGTGGCCATGTTGTAGGGACGGATCATCACCGATTCGGCGCGGATCTCGCGGGGGCCGAAGCGGGTACCGGAGCGCAGGGAGGTGCCGATGTCGAGGGGCACGCCGACGAAGGCGGCATCAAGGGCGTCGAGTTCGGCGGGGGACTGGACATGGGGCAGGCGCATCATGGTGGCGATGCCGCCGAAGCGGGGCATTTCATTGCCGCCCAGGGGCTGGTGGAGATTCTTGTCCACGGGGTGGCCTCACGGTCGTTGTGGTTGTTTTAGGGGTCGGACGGATTCTCTTCACAGCCGGTAGCGAGTCAAATCGCTGGCTACAAATAATCAGTTCAGAGATTTCTAAACTAACGGCGAAGCGGCTAGACTTCGCCGCCGAGCCCGGACGGCGGCCTGCTGTCCGAAATCCTCGCCCGCAAACCGGAGTCGCCGTGTCCAACGCCTTGCCCGACCTGCGCCTGTTGCGCATCTTCGCCGCGGTGGTGCGCCACCAGGGCTTCGCCGCCGCCCAGCAGGAGTTGAACCTGTCGACCTCGGCGATCAGCACCTACATGAGCCAACTGGAGAACCAGCTCGGCATCGTGCTCTGCCACCGTGGCCGCGGTGGCTTCAGCCTGACCAGCAAGGGCGAGCTGTTCCACCAGGAAACCTTGCGCATCCTCGGCGAACTGGAAGGCTTCGAACGCTACGCGCTGGCGTTGAAGGGCGAGCTGCGCGGCACCCTGAACCTCGGCGTGCTCGATTCCACGGTGAGCGACCCGGCGCTGCCGCTGGCCGAGGTGATCGGCGCCTTCAGCCGCGAACACCCGGCGGTTCACCTGCACCTGCTGGTGCAGAGCCCCTACGAACTGCAACTGAGCGTGCTGGAGAACCGCCAGGACCTGGCTATCGGCGCCTTTTCCAGTCGCATGAACGGACTGGTCTACCAGCCGCTGTACCGCGAACAGCACTGGCTGTACTGCAGCGACCGGCATCCGCTGTTCGACGGGCGGAGAATTCCCGCCGATCTGATCACCCAGCAACGCATGGTCGGCCGCGGCTACTGGAGCCAGGCCGAGCTGGCCCGGCACGGATTCAAGCACAGCGCGGGAACGGTGGAGAGCATGGAGGCGCAACTGATCCTGATCCTTTCCGGCGGCTACATCGGTTACCTGCCGGAGCACTACGCCCACCCGTGGGTCGAGCAGGGGCGCCTGCGCGCCCTGCTGCCGGCGACCTTCGGCTACCAGGCGCCATTCTCCCTGATCCTCCGTCGCGGCCGCTCGCGCGAGCCGCTGATCCAGGCCTTCCGCGACCAGTTGCGGACGCAGATGAGCCTGGCCTGAGCCCTAGAGATCGGCGTTGAGGGTGCGCGAGAACTGCTGCACCGCTTCTACCACCTTGTGCGTGCTCTCGCGGATGCCAAGGATCGCCGCGCCGGCCTCGTTGGCCAGCTCCACGCCGCGCCGCGCCTGTTCCTGGCTGTGCTGCATGTCGTCGATGACGCTGCGGGTGCCGGTCTGGATGCGACCGATCATGTCGGCGATCTCCTTGGTCGACTTGCTGGTGCGTTCCGCCAGTTGCCGCACCTCGTCGGCCACCACGGCGAAGCCGCGACCCTGGTCGCCGGCGCGGGCGGCCTCGATGGCGGCATTGAGGGCGAGCAGGTTGGTCTGCTCGGCGATCTCGCGGATGGTGTTGACGATCGAGGTGATCTGTTGCGAGTGCTGTGACAGTTCGCCGATGTTCAGCGAGGAAGCATCCAGGGTATTCGCGATCTTGAGCATTTCCTCCACCGCGCTCTGGATGATCAGCGCGCCGTGTTCGGCGACCGTGCGGGTCTCGGTGGACAGGGTATGGGCCTGGTGGGCGTTGTCCGCCTCGGCCTGGTAGCGGCGCATGCGGTCGCTGACATCGCTGGCGAACTTGACCACCTTGTAGAGCTTGCCGTCGGCGTCGTAGACCGGGTTGTAGCTGGCTTCCAGCCAGACCGGCTGGCCGTTGCGGTGGACCCGGCGGAACTGCCCGGTGACGTACTCGCCGCGGTTCAGGCGGCGCCAGAGGTCGGCGTACTGCGGGCCGTCGCGGTAGCCCGGTTCGCAGAACTGACGGTGGTTGGCGCTGGCCAGCTCGGCTCGGCCATAGCCCATGGTGGCGAGGAAGTTGTCGTTGGCCGCGAGGACATTGCCGTCGAGGTCGAACTCGATCATCGCCATCGAGCGGGACAGGGCATCCAGCTTGCTCTGCATCTCGTGTTCCTGGTGGACGATGGCATCGATGTCGCTGGCGTACTTGACCACCTTGAGCAGTCGACCCTGCCCGTCGCGTACGGGGTTGTAGGTGGCTTCCAGCCAGAGTGGCCGGCCCTCGCGGGTAATGCGCTTGCAGCGGCCGGAAAAGTGTTCGCCGCGCCGCAGGCGTTCCCAGAAGCGCCGGTAGTCTTCCGATTGCGCGTAGGCGCCGTCGCAAAGCTGGCGATGCGGTTTGCCGAGGATCTCGTCGCGGCGGTAGCCCAGCAGGGTCAGGAAATTCTCATTGGCATCGGTGATATTGCCGTCCGGATCGAACTCCACGCGCGCCATGGAGCGGTCCAGGGCCGCCATGTGCAGGCGCTCGGCGGCGAGTTGCTGTTGCAAGTCGGCGTTCATCTGTCGGTACTTGCGAGTGAACATGAGAAAAATCCTTGGATAGAGAGAGGGGCTCATCCCTGTCTTCGGCGCCGATGGGCGGGAGTTGAGAGGGTGGGACGATTGTATTTTTTCATCGAACGACAAAAATTCGTCGTTATTCTTAATGGGTGAAACAAATTACCGCCATTCGTCGGAAATATGACGTTTTTGCGAGCGAGAGAATGCCTCTCCGCCTGTGGCACACTGGGCCCCTTCCAGGAGTCGTCCCATGTCACGTATCCGCTGCGAGCGTTGCGCTCGCCCCGCCAGCCACTGCCTCTGCGCATTGATTCCCTCCTTGCCGTCGCGTACGCGGGTGCTGGTCCTGCAGCACCCCAGCGAGGTCGGGCACGCGCTGAATACCGCAGGGTTGGCCGTGCTCGGCTTGCGCAATGCGGAATTGCGGGTCGGCGAGCGTTTCGCCGAGGAGACCTGGCGAGTGCCGGGCTACCGGGCCTGCCTGCTGTTTCCCGGCGAGCAGGCGCGAGCGCTGGCGGCGATGGCCGCCGAGGCCGCCGGCGAGCCCCTCCTGCTGGTGGTGCCGGACGGCACCTGGCGCAAGGCGCGCAAGCTGCTGCACCTGAACCCGGCCCTGGCGGCCCTGCCGCGGGTGAGCCTGGCCGAAGGCATGGCGTCGCGTTATCGCCTGCGCAAGGCGCCGGGAGAGGGCGCGCTGTCGACCATCGAGGCAATCGCCGCGGCGCTCGACGAACTGGAGGCGCCGCGTACCCACGAAGCCCTGCTGAAGCCATTCGATGCCCTGATCGAGGGGCAGATCGCGGCGATGGGTGAGGATACCTACCGGCGCAACCATCTCAACCAGGAGCGCCGCCGCCGATAGCGGTCGAGCAGTTCCGGGATCGCCGTTTCGCGCCAGAACTCCGGGCTGACCATGCCGCTGGACATGCCGCCGTGGGCGTGGCGCGCGAGGTAGATCAGGGCATCGTATTCCAGCGGATGGCCGCTGAGGCGCTCGAAGGTCTCGCCGAGCAGGCGTTCCAGGGCCGCGGCGGAGGCCGGCCAGGGCGCGTCCGCCAGTTGCCCGGCCATTTCCTGCCAGAGGTAGGGGTCGCCACGGCCGCCCCAGCGCGAGGGTTCCCGTTCGAAGAGTTCGGCGATGCGCAGTCTGGCCATGTCGGTCGGTCGTGTCTGTCGAAAGCGAAAAGTATGCCCGATTGGCGGGACCGCATGGGCGGAGTAGACTGCCGCGGTCTTTCCTTCCTTACGAGGTGTTCGTCCGATGCGCACTTGATGCTGCCGTGTCCGCACGGCCGGTTTTCCGTCCCTGGCCCGAGGGCCCGGGGGAATGCATGGCATCAAGGGGGTATCCATGACGAATACGTCGACCCTGGCGCTCGATGGCGTCTCTTTCCAGCTGCCGGACGGCAGCCTTCTGTTTTCCGATCTCGACGAAACCTTCGACACCCGGCACACCGGGCTGGTGGGACGCAACGGCGTCGGCAAGTCGCTGCTCGCGCGCCTGCTCGCCGGACACTTGCAGCCGTCCAGCGGCAGCGTCCGGCGCCAGGGGCGCGTGCGCTACCTGGCGCAGCAGCTCGATCCGGCCGAGTATCCGACCGTCGCCGATCTGGCCGGCGTCCGCCCATGGCTGGAGGCGCTGGCGCGGATCGAGGCGGGTAGCCTCGACGCCGCCGACTACGAATGCCTGGGCGAGCGCTGGGACATCCGCCAACGCCTGGCCGACGCCCTGGCCGCCGAGGGGCTCGGCCATCTCCGCGCGGACACCCCGAGCGAACGCCTGAGCGGCGGCGAATGCATGCGCGTAGCGCTGCTCGGCGCATTCCTCGACGACGCCGACTTTCTCATCCTCGACGAACCGAGCAACCCTCTCGACGGGCCGGCACGCGCTTTGCTGCGGGCGCGCCTGGCGGCATGGGACGGCGGCCTGCTGCTGGTCAGCCATGACCGCGAACTGCTGGAGGGCATGCAGCGGATCGTCGAGCTGTCGACCCTCGGCCTGCGCAGCTATGGCGGCGGCTATTCCTTCTACGCGCAGAGCCGGGAGGAGGCGCGCGAGGCCGCCGAACGTCGCCTGGACCAGCGTCGTCTGGAGCGCAAGCGGCAGACCCTGGCCATGCGCGAACAGCAGCAGCGCCAGGAGCGGCGCCAGGCCAGCGGCCGGCGCGAAGGCAAGACGGCGAACCAGGCGAAGATCCTGCTCGGTGGGTTCAGGGAACGTAGCGAGGTCAGCGCCGGCAAGCTGCGCAACGCCCACCAGGCGGAGCGCGAGCGTCTCGACCGCGAGGTGCGCGAGGCTGCCCGGGAGGTCGAGGAGGCGTCGCCGCTGCTGCTCGATTCGCCCGATGCCGAACTGGCGGCACAGCGCCGGATCGTCGAGTTGAAGGGCGCGGTCCTGCCGCATCTGTGCGGGCCGTTGCGCGAAATCGACCTGCTCCTGAGCGGTCCGCGACGGCTGGCGCTGGTCGGCCCGAACGGCAGCGGCAAGTCGACCCTGCTGCGGCTTCTGGCCGGGCAACGGGCGCCGCTGGCGGGAACCTGCGCGGTGACGGTGGGCGCCGCCTATCTCGACCAGCGGCTGAGCGTGCTGGACCACGGGCGAGGCGTGCTGGAGCAGTTGCTGGAGGTCAATCGCAGTCGCGGCGAAAGCTGGCTGCGCACGCGCCTGGCGCAACTCGGCTTGCCGGCTGAACGGCTCGCCCAGCCGTGCGCGACGCTGAGCGGCGGCGAACGCCTGAAGGCGGCCCTGGCCCTGGTGCTCTACGCCGACCGGCCGGCGCAGCTGCTACTGCTCGACGAACCGGACAACCACCTCGACCTGGCTGCGCGGCAGGCCCTGGAAAGCATGCTCGGGCAGTACCGTGGGGCCTTGCTGGTGGTGTCCCACGACCCGGTGTTTCTCCGCCACCTGGCGCTGGACGGCGAACTGCGGGCTACTGCCGCGGGTTGGCGCCTGGAGGACCGATGAGCTGGCCATCCGCCGCGACCTGCAGGAGGCTGACTCCGCCGTGGCTGAAACCGATGGCGAGGAGTTTGTCGCTGACTGCCAGGCACAGCGGTATGGCGTCTGCCGTGCGGTAGCGCCAGCGACATTCGCCGCTGGCGAGGTCGCGTACCTCGACCTGACCATCGACCAGCGCCAGTGCGATCCATTGTCCGCCGGGCAACGGCGCGAAGGCGCTGACCTGGGCGGACAGGGTCGCGCCCCAGAGCGTGCCGCGGCTCTCCAGGTCGTAGCAGGTCAGGCGCTGGGTACCGTAGGCGTGATGCGGCGAGTTGTAGACCTTGGCGTTGAGCAGCAGGCGATTGCCCAGCAGGCAGCCGTGCAGGTTGTTGAAGTGCTCCGGGTGGCGCTCCAGGCGTAGCACTTCGCAGGTCTTGAAGGTCTGCGGGTCGAGGCGGAACAGGCCCTTGTCCTGGTGCTGCTCCGGCGGATTGCCGGCCAGGTAGAAGAAGGCTTCGCCACGGTCGATGCGCAGATGATGGTTGAACAGGTCGTAGTGTCCGAGACGGCGCCTGTGGATGATCCGGCCGGCCGGGTCGAGCACGAGGTCTTCCAGGTCTTTGCCCTCGAGGGCGATCTGGCGGGCGAGAAAACCGCCTTGGGCGGATTGCGCCAGCAGATGGCGGCAGTCGCTCAGGAGCAGCGGTTGTCCCGGTGTCAGCGGCACCTTGAACAGTCGCTGGGCGGCATACCCGAGTTGCAGATTGACCAGCAGGCTGTCGTCCGTGGCGTTATGGAAGACCTGCAGGCACTGGCCCCGTTCGGCCAGTTCGAAGCTGCGCAGGCTGTCGTCGGCCAGATTCCAGAGCTCGAGCCGGGGGTTGGCGCGGGCGATGGCCAGGCGTTGTCCGTCGAGAAAGCACAGGTCCCACACCGGTGGACGATGCAGGAACCGCCGATCTTTGCCCAGGGCGAGGTTTTCCAGGATCGGCAGCGCTGCTTCGCGTTGTGTCGAGGCAGGGTAGAGGGCCCAGTCGAAGGGCAGGCGGGTGCCGGGCAGGTCGTCCAGCACCAGTGGGGCGTCGACCGGAAAGGCTAGCGAATGGCGCTGGCGGAACAACGGTCGGTCCTCCAGGTCGTCGCTGGGGGCGACGGTGAAGGTCAGGCGCCGGCCGTCGTCCTCGAAGTCGCAGGCGAGCACTTCGCGGTTGTCGGCGAGCAGCGATTGGGTCTTGCCGCTCGCGTAGTCCCAGGCCAGCAGACCGCCTTCGAAGAAGGCGCCGCCGTCGTAGCGTCCGCCGCCGATCACCAGTACGGGCCGGCTCGGGTGCCAGGCGATGGCGTTGAGCGGAAAGCCCAGGTCCGGCAGGACGGCGATGCATTCGAGGTCGCCGCCGCGGTACAGGCGCAGGCTCTGTTCGTAGACGTCGAGCTGTCGGCCCGGGTGTTGCCCATGAAAGGCGCTGGCCACCGCGAGGAGCGCGCCGCCGGGAGCCTGGAACACGGCGCAGGGCTCGCCGATGTCGGCGAAGGCGCAAGCGGGCAGCCTGCGGCCGGAAGGAAGCGGGGAGTTGGGCATGGGCGATACCGGGAAAGAGAGTCGGGCGCAGTGTCGTTCATTCGTCGTTTCGGGAAAAGCATGGGAAGAGCGGCTGTTCCGACCAGTCGTTTTCTTCTAGGATGGCGCTCCCTTCCTCCCTCGTCGTCGCCGCTGTGCACCGTCCATGCGTTGATTCGCGCCACGGGCATCCAGACGACGAACCTCAGCGTGGCGCCCGGCCTGGCGGTTGCGGCTGCCTTTCGTTCTACCTGGAATCTTTCGGATAAAGGAATCCAGCATGCACATTCGCAAGCGCGTCGACGCCGACAACACGGCATTGGTCGACCTGTGGGAACGTTCCGTCCGCGCGACCCACGACTTTCTCAGTGAAGCGGACATCGTCGAGCTTTACCCACAGGTCCGCGACCTGTACCTGCCGGCCGTCGAGGTCTGGGTGCTGGTCGACGACGACGGCGTGGCCCAGGGCTTCATTGGCCTGAACCAGACGCATGTCGAGATGCTCTTCGTCGAACCCGGGCTGCGCGGCCGGGGTATCGGCCGACGCCTGCTCGATCATGCGCGGGCGACCTGGCCGCGCCTGAGCGTCGATGTCAACGAGCAGAACCCGCAGGCCTGCGGTTTCTATCGACACTATGGGTTCCGCCAGACCGGCCGCTCCGCGACCGACTCGGCGGGGCGGCCGTTCCCGCTGCTGCACATGAGCCTCTAGGAGGGCGCGGCACCTCGCCACGTGGGGCGAGGTGCCGCGCAACATCCGGAAAAGTTTTCCCCGGCCAGATGCTTTCAACTGCAAGCATCCGTTTGAGACAGGTCAAACGTTGCGGCGCAGGCCTGCCCGATAGTTCTGTTCATCAGAACGAGGCGCAGGAATCCCATGAACGGCATCCCACCCCTGTCTTCCCGCGACGCCCATGCCAGCCCGCCGCAACGGGTGCTGGAACGATTGCACAGCTCCGCCGCCGGCCTGGACGCGGACGAGGCCGCCCGCCGCCTGGCGGCGCACGGCTACAACCGGTTGCCCGCGCCGAAACGCCAGGGGCCGCTGCTGCGCTTGCTGCGGCAGTTCCACAACGTCCTGCTGTACATGATGCTGTTCGCCTCGCTGGTCACCGCGCTGCTCGGCTTCTGGGTGGACAGTGCGGTAATCCTCCTGGCGGTGGTGGTCAACGCGCTGATCGGTTTCGTCCAGGAGGGCAAGGCGGCCAACGCGCTGGACGCCATCCGCGACATGCTTTCGCTGCATGCCCTGGTCCTGCGCGACGGCCAGCGCCAGGCGCTGGACGCTGAACGCCTGGTACCGGGCGACGTGGTGCTGCTGGCCTCCGGCGACCGGGTGCCGGCCGACCTGCGGCTGTTCGAAACGAAGAACTGCCATGTCGACGAGTCGGCCCTGACCGGTGAGTCGGTGCCGGTGGAGAAGGGCTGCGTCGCGGTGGCCATCGACGCGCTGCTCGGCGACCGCCGTTGCATGGCCTATTCCGGCACCCTGGTGACCAGCGGCCAGGCGCGCGGAGTGGTGGTCGCCACCGCCGGGGATACCGAACTGGGCCGGATCGGTACGCTGTTGCGCGAAGTCCGCACCCTGGCCACTCCGCTGCTGCGACAGATCGCCAGCTTCAGTCGCTGGCTGGCCCTGGCGATCCTGCTGCTGGCCGGCGCCACCTTCGTCCTCGGCACCCTCTGGCAGGGCCAGCCGATGGTGGACATGTTCATGCTGGTGGTGGCGCTGACCGCCTCGGCGATTCCCGAGGGGCTGCCGGCGATCATGACGGTGATCCTCGCCCTCGGCGTACAGCGCATGGCCCGGCGCAACGCCATCGTCAGCCGCCTGCCGGCGGTGGAGACGCTGGGTTCGGTGACGGTGATCTGCTCGGACAAGACCGGCACCCTGACCCGCAACGAGATGACCGTGCAGCGTATCGTCACCGCCGACCAGGTGATCGAGGTCAGCGGCGCCGGCTACGCTCCGCTGGGTGGTTTCAGCCACAACGGCGAAGGCCTCGATCCCGCCGGACGCGACGATCTGCAGGAGATCGGTCGTGCGGCGCTGTTGTGCAACGAGGCGCGCCTGCACCAGGAGGGCGAGGCATGGCAACTGGAGGGCGACCCCACCGAAGGCGCGCTGCTCAGCCTCGGCCTCAAGCTGGGCCTCGATCCGCAGGCGCTGGCGGCGGAACGGCCACGCAGCGATGCGATTCCGTTCGAGTCCGAGCATCGCTTCATGGCCACCCTGCACCACGACCACGCGGGCCAGGCGATGGTCTACCTGAAGGGCGCGCCGGAGCGCATCCTCGACATGTGCGAGGCTGAACGGGTGGGCGACTCGGTGCGGCCGCTGGACCCGGATTACTGGCGGCGCCTGGCCACCGACACCGCCGCTCGCGGCCTGCGCCTGCTGGCCATCGCCCGACGGGCGATGCCGGCGGAGCAGCGCACGCTGGATTTCGCCGACGTGGAACATGGCTTCACCCTGCTGGCCCTGGTGGGCATCATCGATCCGCCGCGCGAGGAGGCCGTGGCCGCGGTCGCCGAATGCCAGGCGGCGGGTATCGCGGTGAAGATGATCACTGGTGACCACGTCGACACCGCGCGGGCGATCGGCGCCATGCTCGGGATCGGCATCGACCGGCCGGCGCTGACCGGCGCGGAGATCGAACTGCTCGACGACCAGCGCCTGCGCGAAGTGCTGCCGGGCGTCGATGTGTTCGCCCGCGCCAGCCCCGAGCACAAGCTGCGCCTGGTGCAGGCCCTGCAGGCCAGCGGCGAGGTGGTGGCGATGACCGGCGACGGGGTCAACGATGCGCCGGCGCTGAAGCGCGCCGACGTCGGCGTAGCGATGGGCAACAAGGGCACCGAGGCGGCCAAGGAGGCGGCCGAGGTGGTCCTCGCCGACGACAATTTCGCCACCATCGCCAATGCCGTGCGCGAGGGAAGGGCGGTCTACGACAACCTGAAGAAATTCATCCTCTTCATGCTGCCGACCAACGGTGGCGAGGCGCTGATCGTGATCGCCGCGATCCTGTTCCAGTTGACCCTGCCGATGACACCGGCGCAGATCCTCTGGATCAACATGGTCACCTCCAGCACCCTGGGCCTGGCGCTGGCCTTCGATCCGGCCGAGCGCGGCCTGATGCAGCGTCCGCCGCGTCCGCCGGCGGAGCCCCTGTTGTCGCTGTTCTTCGTCTGGCGGGTGCTGCTGGTCTCGCTGCTGATGATGGCGGGCGCCCTGGGCCTGTTCCTCTGGGAGCTGGAGCATGGCACCGGGCTGGAGAGCGCGCGGACCATGGCGGTGAACAGCGTGGTGGTGTGCGAGATGTTCTACCTGCTCAACAGCCGGCATATCTACGATTCGGTGCTCAGCCGCGAGGGCCTGTTCGGCAACCGCCAGGTCTTGCTGGCGATCGCCGCTTGCGTGGTGCTGCAACTGCTCTATACCTACGCGCCGCCGTTGCAGGCGCTGTTCGGCTCGGTCGGCCTGGCCCCGGGCGAGTGGGCGCGGGTGCTGCTGGCCGGGCTCGGCCTGTTCTGCGTCGCCGAACTGGAAAAGTGGCTATGTCGCCGGGTCCGTGCCCGGCAGGCCTGACGCCGCGAGGTCGCCCCCTTGGCCGCGGCGCTGTGCCTTTGCGCGTGCGCCGCGCACAGACGTCTGCGCCTCGGATCGCCCGGCCGAGAGCGGTCGCACGCGTGGCGATGGGCCGACAGTGAACCCGGGGACCAGGTGTGACTGGGTATTCAGTTCGCATAAAATGTGATCTAGATCACATTTAAACGTTTGCTTACCCTCTAGGACGGGTATCGTACTAGGTGCATCAAACGCTGCGGTCTATTGTTAAGTGGGACTGAAATGTGCCTTTCCGGCACAACGCCAACTCTATAGAGTGGGCTGACTGGACATCTTCAGGGGTCGTCGGGCACGGGCGCATGCGCCTCGGCAGGAAGCCGGGATTCTCGGACTGCCGTACAACGTGCCGGATATCGGGTGCCGAATCCATATTTGGCTGATTGGTTAATAGTTTAAGAAGAACGTAGCGCTATGGCCTTGGTTGACGGTTTTCTTGAGCTGGAACGCTCAAGTGGAAAATTGGAGTGGAGCGCCATCCTGCAGAAGATGGCGAGCGACCTTGGATTCTCGAAGATCCTGTTCGGCCTGTTGCCTAAGGACAGCCAGGACTACGAGAACGCCTTCATCGTCGGCAACTACCCGGCCGCCTGGCGCGAGCATTACGACCGGGCTGGCTACGCGCGGGTCGACCCGACGGTCAGTCACTGTACCCAGAGCGTACTGCCGATTTTCTGGGAACCGTCCATCTACCAGACGCGAAAGCAGCACGAGTTCTTCGAGGAAGCCTCGGCCGCCGGCCTGGTGTATGGGCTGACCATGCCGCTGCATGGTGCTCGCGGCGAACTCGGCGCGCTGAGCCTCAGCGTGGAAGCGGAAAACCGGGCCGAGGCCAACCGTTTCATGGAGTCGGTCCTGCCGACCCTGTGGATGCTCAAGGACTACGCACTGCAGAGCGGTGCCGGACTGGCCTTCGAACATCCGGTCAGCAAACCGGTGGTTCTGACCAGCCGGGAGAAGGAAGTGTTGCAGTGGTGCGCCATCGGCAAGACCAGTTGGGAGATATCGGTTATCTGCAACTGCTCGGAAGCCAATGTGAACTTCCATATGGGAAATATTCGGCGGAAGTTCGGTGTGACCTCCCGCCGCGTAGCGGCCATTATGGCTGTTAATTTGGGTCTTATTACTCTCTGATCTTGCCTCTCAGGTCGGCGAGCTGGCGATCGGTAATTTGCCCTTCTATATAGAAATGCAAAAGCAGATATATAGGGAAGGGCAGGTTCTCGCCATTCTCGAAACGACTGCCGCAGGACTGGCTTATCCCGAAGCGGCTCCAGAAAGTTTCCTGGCTTTCCCGTCGGGCGGTGCGGGTGGCCTTTGCCCGGAAGGCCATGTTTTGGGGCTGTGTTCTCTCGTGTGAAGCCATTGCTCTGATCTTTTCGGACGTTTCTTCGAGCCTAGCAAGGGTCCGGGTTCACCGAAATCTATCTCATTTGCTAGTTATAAAATTATGAAATTTGCATAAATTCTTCAGCTTCCTATTTGGAGGAAGTGAAGATGATCGTACAAATTGGTCGGCGCGAAGAGTTCGATAAAAAACTGCTGGGCGAGATGCACAAGTTGCGTGCTCAAGTGTTCAAGGAGCGCAAAGGCTGGGACGTTAGTGTCATCGACGAGATGGAAATCGATGGTTATGACGCACTCAGTCCTTATTACATGTTGATCCAGGAAGATACTCCTGAAGCCCAGGTTTTCGGTTGCTGGCGAATTCTCGATACCACTGGCCCCTACATGCTGAAGAACACCTTCCCGGAGCTTCTCCACGGCAAGGAAGCACCTTGCTCGCCGCACATCTGGGAACTCAGCCGTTTCGCCATCAACTCTGGACAGAAAGGCTCGCTGGGCTTTTCCGACTGTACGCTGGAGGCGATGCGCGCGCTGGCCCGCTACAGCCTGCAGAACGACATCCAGACGCTGGTGACGGTAACCACCGTAGGCGTGGAGAAGATGATGATCCGTGCCGGCCTGGACGTATCGCGCTTCGGTCCGCACCTGAAGATCGGCATCGAGCGCGCGGTGGCCTTGCGCATCGAACTCAATGCCAAGACCCAGATCGCGCTTTACGGGGGAGTGCTGGTGGAACAGCGACTGGCGGTTTCATGACGGGGATCTGTCGGCTCGCGCCGGCGCGTTCTCTGTCGGAGAGGGAGCGCCTGGCGTCGATGCCGAATCCGCTGTAAAGCGAGTCCGACCCGCTCCGGACTCGCTATCAGGCATCCCCGGACCAGGGCGCCGGGCTGCCGAACAGGCGTCCCATGGCGCCACGCAAGCCCATTTCCCGCAGTACTTCGAGTTCACCGAGGGTTTCCACCTGTTCCGCGATCAACGGCAGGTCGATGCTGTGGGTGGTGCGATAGACCGCTTCTATGAACAACCGCTTGTCGCCTTCCCGGTCTACGGCGTGCAGGTAGCAGCCGTCCAGCTTGAGGTAGGCCAGCCCCAGATGGGTAAGGTTGCCGATCAGGCTGAAGCGGCCGCCGAAATGCTGCAGGCCGAGACCGCAGCCCAGTTCGCGCAGGACCTGGCTGAGGCGTTCCAGTTCGGCCGCGGCTGGCAGGTGCCGCTCGTCCAGTTCCAGGGTCAGCTGGCGCGCCTCCTGCGGATGCGCCTTGAGCAGGGCCAGTAGCGGGGCAAACGTCTGCGCATTGCGGACACTGGCGGCCGACAGGCTCAGCGCCAGCGGCCGTGGATGGCGCCGCAGGTGCTCCAGGCTCTGTTCGAGCATCGCCAGGTCCAGGCGCGCGGCCCAGCCGAAACGTTCTATCCAGGGCAGGAAGCGCCCGGCGGCGATGGCCGTGGCCTGCGGGTCGAGCAGACGCGCGAGGACCTTGTGGTGGAGGACGCGCTGGGTGTCCAGGCAGTCCACCACCGGCTGGAAATAGAGCAGCAGGCGGCGCTCCGTCAGGGCCTGGTCGATCCAGTCGTGCCAGTCCTGGCTATCGTTGAGCGCCGCGAGCGCGGTGCCGTCCTGGCTCGCCCAGGGCTGGGCGGGCTGGCTTTCGGCCTGGGCCAGGGCCTGGTCGGCACGGGCCAGGAGATCCGCGGGCGAGTCGCCTTCGGCGAACGCGCTGATACCGAGATAGGCGACCGGCGTGAGATCGCTGGCACCGGTGCGAGCAAGGTTCTCCAGGCCTTCGCAGAGTTCCTCGGCCAGGCGTTCGGCCTGCTCGCGGGAGCAACCGGGAGCCAGCACGGCGAACTCGCCGCCGCGGCTGCGGGCCAGCAGCCAGTCGGTGCGCCCTTGCTGGCCGCAGGAGTCGACCAGCAAGCGGGCGACCGCCTGGATCAATTCATCCGTGCGTTGCCCGCCGAGACGCTGGTTGAGCCCGTTCAGGTCGTTCAGGCGCAGCAGCAGGAGCTGCCCGGCATGCTCGTGCTCGCCGGCACCCAGCTGTTCGTTGAGGCGGGCGTCGAACAGGCGCCGGTTGGGCAGGCCGGTGAGACTGTCCTGGTAGGCCTGGGCGCGTAGCTTGTCGCTACGCGCGGCCTCCTCGGCGAACAGCGTGCGAAGTTTCTCCACCATCTGGTTCATCGCCTGCACCACGCGGCGCAGCTCCGGCGTGCGCGGCAGCCTGGGCAGGCTGAGGAATTCCCGCCGGCTGATGGCATGGGCCTGGCGCACCATCTGGTCGAGCGGGCGCAGTTGGCGGCGCAGCAGCCAGCCGCCAAGCAGCAGGCTCGCCGCGCCGCAGGCCAGCAACCAGTAGAGGCTGCCCAGGGCGCTGTCCCACAGGCGCGCCAGGGCGAATTGCGGATGGCTGACCACCTCGACCCGCGCCGCCTGTTCCCAGCCGCGCATGATCAGCGCGTCGCCACCCTGGGGCTGGAGATCCACCAGGCGTTCGAACCAGCCGGGCACCGTACGCTCGGCATGCGCTTGCACGCGCTCGACCAGCGGCTTGCCGCTCTTGATGTCGATCACCCGGATGCTGGCGAAGTAGCCGCTGTCGAAGATCGAGCTGACCATCAGTTGCACCATCGCCGGGTCGTCCACGTGTGGCGTCAGGGACAGGCCGAGGGCGGTGGCGGCGTCCTGGGCGTGGGAGCGCAACTGGCCGCGCAACTGCTCGCGGGAGTTCTCCACGCTGCTGACGAAGCTGCCGCTGAAGGCGACGACGAGGAACAGGCAGATGGCGAGGAACAATTGCTTGAGCAGTGACATTCAATCCTCCTTGGGTGCGTCGAGGTCGAGGCCTTCGGCGCGCATCTTGGTCAGCAGGTCCTGCCAGCGCGACAGCTTCTTGCTGTCGCCGGTCCGGCGTCCGCCGTCGGCGCCGGGCAGCCAGAGGCCCTCGGCATTGAAGGCGTACACCGGCAACAGGTCGTCACGTTGCGAAGCGGGGCGGATCTCGCCGATCAGGTTGTCCAGCACCAGTGGGTCGGCGCCCGGGCTGGCGTACCAGGTCAGCACCATGTGCGCCTGGTTCAGGCGCAGGGCCTTGACGTAGGTGATGCGCAGCTTGTCGCTGGCGACGCCGAGGCGACGCAGGGTCACGTACTTGGCGATGGCGTAGTCCTCGCAGTCGGCGGCGCCCTTGACCAGCGCCTCGACCGGAGTCGCCCAATAGTCTTCCTGTTGCCAGATCTCGATGTCGTCGGTGAAACGCAGCGACCGGTTGAAGAAGTCGTTGACCGCGCGCAGCTTGGCTGCTTCGTCGAGCGTGCCGCCCTGTTCGAGCAGGCGGCCCCAGTCGCCCAGGCGTGATTTCGCCGCGCCCAGCTCGCCGTAGCGCTGCTCGGCACGGCTCAGTATCGACTCCAGGTCCCACTGCGCCAGCGCCGCGCCGACTGCCAGCAGCAATGTCGCCGCCAGCGACAGCAGCCAGGGGGCGTAGGCCCTGGGGCAGGGCCGGCGGGCGCCGGGGGTTGGGGACATCGAGCGGGCTCCGGAAGGACTCAGCGAAGTCTACGAGAGCGCCGGGCGGCCTGCCAGCGCGGGGTGTCCGGCGAAACTGACAGGATTGTCATTCAGGGGTCAGGGTGGGGTCCCGCTGCGCTGCTTATAAAGAAGAACGAAGTCGGCCGCGCGAGGCCGGCTACTGGGAAAGGTGGACAGATGCAGGCGTTGCGCAGTAGTGGGGGACGGGTCCTGGTGGGCGTGCTGGCGGCGGGCCTGGTCGCCTTCGGCGGTTGGGCATGGCTCGGCGGCGACGCCGGGGCGAAGGCGGCGCCCGCGCCGGCCAGGGTCCCGGTGAACGTGGCGCGGGTGGAGCGGCGCGACGTCGAGCAACAGGTCAGCGGCATCGGCACGGTGACTTCGTTGCACAACGTGGTGATCCGCACCCAGATCGACGGCCAGTTGACCCGCCTGCTGGTGAGCGAAGGGCAGATGGTCGAGGCGGGCGAGTTGCTGGCGACCATCGATGACCGCGCCGTCGTCGCCGCGCTGGAGCAGGCGCAGGCCTCCAGGGCGAGCAACCAGGCCCAGCTGAAATCCGCCGAGCAGGACCTGCAACGCTACCGCAGCCTGTATGCCGAGCGTGCGGTGTCACGCCAACTGCTGGACCAGCAGCAGGCGACGGTCGACCAGTTGCGCGCGACCCTGAAGGCCAACGATGCCACCATCAACGCCGAGCGGGTGCGCCTGTCCTACACCCGGATCACCTCGCCGGTATCCGGCAAGGTCGGTATCCGCAACGTCGATGTCGGCAACCTGGTGCGGGTCGGCGACAGTCTCGGCCTGTTCAGCGTGACCCAGATCGCACCGATCTCCGTAGTCTTCTCCCTGCAACAGGAACAGTTGCCCCAGTTGCAGGCGCTGCTCGGCGGCGAGGCGGCGGTGCGCGCCTACAGCCGCGACGGCGGGAGCGCGCTGGGCGAGGGCCGGTTGCTGACCATCGACAACCAGATCGACAGTTCCACCGGTACCATCCGCGTGCGCGCCTCCTTCGATAACCGCCAGGCCCGGCTCTGGCCCGGGCAGTTCGTCGCGGTGAGCCTGCACACCGGGGTCCGGCGCGACCAGTTGGTGCTGTCGAGCAAGGCGGTGCGCCGCGGCCTGGAGGGTAATTTCGTCTACCGGGTCGCCGCCGACCGGGTCGAGGCGGTGCCAGTGCGGGTGCTCCAGGACATCGACGGCCTCAGTGTGGTGGAAGGCCTGGCCAGCGGTGACCAGGTGGTGGTGGACGGCCACTCGCGGCTGATGCCCGGCGCCCTGGTCGATATCCAGGAGCCGCGCCCGAGCCTGGCTCAGGCGGCGGAGCGGCAGCCGTGACGCCGCGCGCCGGGATTTCCGGCTGGTGCGTACGGCACCCGATCGCCACCGCGCTGCTGACCCTGGCCTCGCTGCTGCTGGGGCTGCTGGCGTTCCTCCGGCTCGGTGTGGCGCCGTTGCCGGAGGCGGACTTCCCGACCATCCAGATCAACGCCTTGCTGCCCGGCGGTAGCCCGGAAACCATGGCCTCGTCGGTGGCCACCCCCTTGGAAGTGCAGTTCAGCGCGATTCCCGGGATCACCGAGATGACTTCCAGCAGCGCCCTGGGCACCACCACCCTGACCCTGCAGTTCAGCCTCGACAAGAGCATCGACGTCGCCGCCCAGGAGGTCCAGGCGGCGATCAACGCCGCGGCGGGGCGGCTGCCGGTGGACATGCCGAACCTGCCGACCTGGCGCAAGGTCAACCCGGCGGACAGCCCGATCATGATCCTGCGGGTCAACTCGGAGATGATGCCGCTGATCGAACTCAGCGATTACGCCGAGACCATCCTCGCCCGCCAGCTCAGCCAGGTGAACGGCGTGGGGCAGATCTTCGTGGTCGGCCAGCAGCGCCCGGCGATCCGCATCCAGGCCCAGCCGGAGAAGCTCGCCGCCTACCAGCTGACCCTGGCCGACCTGCGCCAGTCGTTGCAGTCGGCCAGCGTCAACCTGGCCAAGGGCGCGCTCTACGGCGAGGGGCGGGTGTCGACCCTCGCGGCCAACGACCAGTTGTTCAACGCCAGCGACTATGACGACCTGGTGGTCGCCTACCGCCAGGGCGCGCCGGTGTTCCTCAAGGACGTGGCGCGGATCGTCTCGGCGCCCGAGGACGACTACGTGCAGGCCTGGCCGAACGGGGTGCCCGGGGTGGCACTGGTGATCCTCCGCCAGCCTGGGGCGAACATCGTCGATACCGCCGACGCGATCCAGGCCGCATTGCCGCGCCTGCGCGAGATGCTCCCGGCGACCATCGAGGTAGACGTGCTCAACGATCGCACCCGGACCATCCGCTCGTCGCTGCACGAGGTCGAACTGACCCTGCTGCTGACCATTGGCCTGGTGGTGCTGGTGATGGGCCTGTTCCTCCGCCAGCTGTCGGCGACCCTGATCGTCGCCACGGTGCTGGCGGTGTCCCTGAGCGCCAGCTTCGCGGCGATGTACGTGCTCGGTTTCACCCTCAACAACCTGACCCTGGTGGCGCTGATCATCGCCGTCGGCTTCATCGTCGACGACGCCATCGTGGTCGTGGAGAACATCCACCGACACCTGGAAGCGGGCGCCTCGAAGGTCGAGGCGGCGCTCAAGGGCGCGGCGGAGATCGGCTTTACCGTGATTTCCATCAGCTTCTCGCTGATCGCCGCGTTCATTCCCCTGCTGTTCATGGGCGGGATCGTCGGCCGGCTGTTCCGCGAATTCGCGGTCAGCGTGACGGTGGCGATCCTGATCTCGGTGCTCGCTTCGCTGACCCTGGCGCCGATGCTGGCTTCGCGCTTCATGCCGGCATTGCGGCATGCCGACGCGCCGAGAAAGGGCTTCGCCGAATGGCTGACCGGCGGCTACGAACGCGGCCTGCGCTGGGCGCTCGGGCACCAGCGGCTGATGCTGGTCGGCTTCGCCTTTACCGTGCTGGTGGCGGTGGCCGGCTACGTCGGGATTCCCAAGGGTTTCTTCCCCTTGCAGGACACCGCCTTCGTCTTCGGCACGAGCCAGGCTGCCGAGGATATCTCCTACGACGACATGGTCGCCAAGCACCGGCAACTGGCCGAGATCATCGCCAGCGACCCGGCGGTGCAGAGCTACAACCATGCGGTGGGCGTCACCGGCGGTAGCCAGAGCCTGGCCAACGGACGTTTCTGGATCGTCCTCAAGGACCGTGGCGAGCGCGATGTCTCGGTCGGCGAGTTCATCGACCGGCTGCGCCCGCAACTGGCGAAGGTGCCGGGAATCATGCTCTACCTGCGCGCGGCGCAGGACATCAACCTCAGTTCCGGACCCTCGCGGACCCAGTACCAGTACGCCCTGCGCAGCAGCGACAGCACCCAGCTGGCGCTCTGGGCGCAACGCCTCACCGAGCGCCTGAAGCAGGTGCCGGGGCTGATGGATGTGTCCAACGACCTGCAGGTCGGCGCCAGCGTCACCGCGCTGGACATCGACCGGGTGGCCGCGGCGCGTTTCGGCCTCAGCGCCGAGGATGTCAGCCAGACCCTCTACGACGCCTTCGGCCAGCGCCAGGTCGGCGAGTACCAGACCGAGGTCAACCAGTACAAGGTGGTCCTCGAACTCGATGCGCGCCAGCGCGGCCGCGCGGAAAGCCTGGACTGGTTCTACCTGCGCTCGCCGCTGAGCGGCGAGATGGTCCCGCTGTCGGCCATCGCCAAGGTCGCGGCGCCGCGCTCCGGGCCGCTGCAGATCAACCACAACGGCATGTTCCCGGCGGTCAACCTGTCCTTCAACCTGGCTGCCGGGGTGTCCCTCGGCGAGGCGGTGCAGGCGGTGCAGCGCGCCCAGGAGGAGATCGGCATGCCCTCGACCATTATCGGCGTGTTCCAGGGCGCGGCGCAGGCCTTCCAGAGCTCGCTGGCCTCGCAACCGCTGCTGATCCTCGCCGCGCTGATCGCGGTGTACATCATCCTCGGCGTGCTCTACGAGAGTTTCGTACATCCGCTGACGATCCTCTCGACCCTGCCCTCGGCGGGGATCGGCGCGGTGTTCCTGCTCTGGGCCTGGGGCCAGGACTTCTCGATCATGGCGCTGATCGGCATCGTGCTGCTGATCGGCATCGTCAAGAAGAACGGCATCCTCATGGTCGACTTCGCCATCGTCGCCCAGCGCGAGCAGGGCATGAACGCGGAGCAGGCGATCTACCAGGCCTGCCTGACCCGTTTCCGGCCGATCATGATGACCACCCTGGCCGCGCTGCTGGGCGCGATACCCCTGATGATCGGCTTCGGCACCGGTTCCGAGCTGCGCCAGCCTCTGGGCATCGCGGTGGTCGGCGGGCTGCTGGTGAGCCAGGTGCTGACCCTGTTCAGCACGCCGGTGGTATACCTGGCCCTGGAGCGGCTGTTCCACCGGCGCGGGACGACGACCTCGGACGGCGGAACCGCTGGGGCGACGGCGACATGAGGCGTAACGGACGCGGCTTTCCTGGACGGCGGCGCGTGGCTAGGATGCAGGCAGGCATGCGTCCCGCCCGGGATGCGAAGGCGAACAGAGGATCGGGCGATAGATGCGGGTACTGATTGTCGAGGACGAGGCGAAGACGGCGGACTACCTGAACCGTGGCCTCAGCGAACAGGGGTTCACCGTGGACCTGGCGGACAACGGCATCGACGGTCGCCACCTGGCGCTCCATGGCGAGTACGACGTGATCGTGCTCGACGTGATGCTGCCGGGCGTCGACGGCTACGGCGTTCTGCGGGCGTTGCGCGAGCGGCGGCAGACCCCGGTGATCATGCTCACCGCGCGCGAGCGCGTGGAAGACCGGGTGCGCGGGCTGCGCGAGGGCGCCGACGACTACCTGATCAAGCCGTTCTCCTTCCTCGAACTGGTCGCCCGCCTGCAGGCCCTGACCCGGCGCGGCGGCAACCACGAAAGCCATTCGCAGATGCGCATCGCCGACCTGTCCATCGACCTGCTCAGCCGCAAGGTCTTCCGTGGCAACACCCGTCTGGAGCTGACTGCCAAGGAGTACGCGCTGCTCTGCGTGCTGGCCCAGCGCAGCGGCGAGATCCTGTCGAAGACGGCGATCGCCGAACTGGTCTGGGACATCAACTTCGATACCGACACCAATGTCGTGGAGGTGGCGATCAAGCGCCTGCGCGCCAAGCTCGACGGTCCGTTCGAGAACAAGCTGCTGCATACCATCCGGGGCATGGGCTACGTCCTGGAGAACCGTGCGCTGGCGGAGTCGGGCTGAGGTGGGCATGTCCTTGTCGACCCGCCTGGCGGGAATGTTCGCCGGCGCCGCGGTGGTGATCTTCGCCCTCATCGGCACCATGCTCTATTGCATCCTCGACCGCCAGACCGAGCGCCTGCAGCAGGGCGAGGTGGACGTGCGCTTCAACATGGTCTCGCGGATGCTCGACCATCCCGACCTGGCCGAGCGCTGGCCGCACCTGCAGGGCAAGCTGGACAACCTGAGCCAGGAGTACGAGCTGATCCGTTTCTGGATCGACAGCGACGACCCGCGCTATCACTACGGGCGCTTCAGCGAACCGGTGCAGCGGCTGATCGCCGATGGCGCCGGCCGCTACGAACTGGAGTTGCCGGAGCACCGGTACGCGCTGACTGCGCGGGTCGGCGTGTTGCCGGCGCGCGAGGGGCGGCCGCGGCTGACCTACGTCACCGCCATCGACAGCGCGGCGTTCCATGAGGCGCGGACCTCCACCCTGAAATGGCTGCTCGGCCTGTCCGCCCTCGGTGTGCTGCTGGCCTCGTTGCTTGGCCACTGGATCGCCCGCCTGGGCCTGTGGCCGGTGCATCGGCTGTCCGAGGAGGCCCGGCGGATCAGCCCGCGGCAGTTGTCGCAGCGCTTGCAGCTCTCGCCGCTGCCGGCCGAGCTGCGCGAGCTGGTGGGAGCGTTCAACGGCGCCCTGGACCGCCTGGAGCAGGCCTACGTGCGCCTGGAGTCGTTCAATGCCGACGTCGCCCACGAGCTGCGCACGCCATTGACCAACCTGATCGGCCAGACCCAGGTGGCGTTGTCCCGCGAACGCAGCGGCGAACATTACGAAGAGGTCCTGCAATCCAACCTGGAGGAGCTGGAGCGGCTGCGGGCGATCGTCAACGACATGCTGTTCCTCGCCCGCGCCGACCAGGGACGCCTGGCCTGCGAGCGCGAGGAAACCTCGCTGGCCGGCGAGATCGCCACCACGGTGGATTTCCTCGAGGTGATCTTCGACGAGGCTGGGGTCGGCATCGAGGTGCGTGGCGAGGCTCGCGCGCTGGTCGAGCGCGCCCTGTTCCAGCGGGCGGTGACCAACCTGCTGTACAACGCCGCCCAGCACACCGCCGCCGGCGGCACGCTGCGGGTCGGCGTCGAGCGGCGCGGCGACGAAGTGCGGGTGGCGGTGAGCAACCCCGGCGTGCCGATCGCCGACGAGCACCGCAGGCACCTGTTCGAACGCTTCTATCGGGTCGACGCGGCGCGCAGCAACAGCGAGGCCAACCACGGCCTCGGCCTGTCCATCGTCAAGGCGGTGGCGAGCATGCACGGCGGTTCGGTGTTCGTCGACAGCGCGGACGGCTGGAACACCTTCGGCTTCACCGTGCTGAGCCCCGAGCGGCGCGGGCCCGGCGACCGCTTGCCGCTGGGCGAGGGCGATCCGGCGCTGTCCTGAGCGGGCCATCAGGCGTCGTGCGGCGGGCGGGTCTTCTGGCGGAGGATATAGATGCTGACCAGTACCGCGCTGGTCAGCATGAAGCCCTGGGCCCAGGGGCGTCGGACCAGGTAGCAGGAAAGGGCGATGCTGGCCCACATCAGGCCGATGGCGTAGACCTTGCCCTTGAGCGGGATGCCTTCGCCGTCGAGATAGTCGCGGATCCACGGGCCGAGCCGTGGATGGCCGACCAGCCAGTGGTAGAAGCGCGGCGAGCTGCGCATGAAGCAGGCCGCCGCGAGGAGCAGGAAAGGCGTGGTCGGCAGCACCGGCAGGAAGATGCCGATCACGCCCAGGGCTACGCTTAGGAAACCCACGGCCTGGAGGCTATAGCGCACCCAGGCGCGAGCGCTCGGGCGAATTTCCCGCTGCGCCACCGCGGCGCTCCTTAGTGCGTGCGCGGCTTGAGCAGGGCGGGCTTTTCTTCCGGCGCCTGGCAGAGCAGGAACAGGTTGGTCAGCAGGTCGGGAATCTGCGCGACCATGTCGTCCACCAGGTGGCGGTCGCGGGCGATCTCGTCGAACTCGGGCTGCTCGTCGAACAGGCCGGAGCCGACCATGATAGGCAGCAGCAGCTCGCTGACTTCCTCCTCGGCCTGCTCGAACCAGACTTCCTCGCGAAGGAACACGCCTTCCATGAAGCCGATGCACCAGCCGCGCAGGTCGGAGTCGTCCGGCTCGTCGCCGAGGTCGAGGTCGCAGGGCAGCTCGAGGTCTTCGTCGCTGGCCAGCACGCGGGTGATGTGCGCCTTGAGCTGCTCGAGGGAAGTCTCGATCTCCTGGCGCTCCTCATCGCTGCGGTAGTGCGGCGGTTCGGCGAACAGGGCGTCGATCCACTCCCGCTCCGGCACCTGCTCCGGGCAGATGGAGAGGGCGGTCAGGTAGCCGTGGGTCGCCACGTAGTCCAGCGCTTCTTCGTGCAGGTCATCGGCATCGAGGAAGGCTTGCAGACGGGACAGTTTTTCGGCGAAGGACATCAGGGTACTACCTCGGGAGGGATGCGGCTCTGGATTGTAGTCCAGACGGGACCTGCGGGCAAAGCGAACGTGCCTGCTGCGGCGCCCTGGCGAGCGTTTCGCGGACGCTCTCGGCGAAGTTGGCCCGGACCTTGCTCGGTCCCTTGCGCAAGCCACGACGCAATCCCTTCGCAAATGGAGAATTCCCATGGCCGTCGCCCCTGGTGTGTTGTTGCCGCCGACGCCTGATGTAAAGCCCAAGGCCGCTGCGCCGAAGAGCCAGCAGAAAACGCCTGAGCCCAGTAACGACAAGACTTCCAGCTTCTCCGACATGTATGCCAAGGAGACCGCGAAGAAGCCCGCCGAGCGCGCCGACGGTCCCTCCAAGGGTTCGCGGGACAAGCCGAGGGACGCCGGCAAGGAGGCTGCCGAGGCGCAGCCGACGGATGCCGCCGGGCAACCGGCCGTTGCCGAAGACGGCAAGCCTTTGCCGGCCGACGGCCAGGCCAAGGCCGACGGCGAAGATAAAGTCGAAACGCCGGTCGATCCGCTGCAACTGCTCGGCCTCGGCGGCGCCGTGCCGATGCTCGACGAGAATACCCAGGCGACTTTGCTGCCGCCGGCCGTGCCGACGGCCAGCAGTGCTCCGGCCAGCCTGACCGAAGCCAGCAGCGACCCGACCCTGGTCAAGCTCAACGGCGTTCCGGCGGTGAACATGGCCCTGGAGCAGGGTGCCCAGGACGCCGCGCAGGCGGCGAAAGGCGGGCCGGCGAAGAGCGCCGATCCCCGCCAGGCGAGCCTCGGCGATGCCCTTGCCGGCCTGACCTCGGATTCCTTGACCAAGGCCGTCGACGGCAAGGCGCTCGAGGCCCAGTTGCAGCAGACCGCCGAGCCGGCCGTCGCCAGCGCCGCCTCCGAGAGCCTGCTGGAGAGCAAGGCGGAGCCGCGCGGCGAGCCTTTCGCGGCCAAGCTCAACGGGCTGACCCAGGCCATGGCGCAACAGGCCCTGACCAACCGTCCGGTGAACGGCACGGTGCCCGGCCAGCCGGTGGCGATGCAGCAGAACGGCTGGAGCGAGGCGGTGGTGGACCGGGTGATGTGGATGTCCAGCCAGAACCTGAAGTCGGCGGAGATCCAGCTCGACCCCGCCGAGCTGGGACGCCTGGACGTGCGCATCCACATGACCGCCGACCAGACCCAGGTGACCTTCGCCAGTCCCAACGCCGGCGTTCGCGACGCCCTGGAAAGCCAGATGCACCGGCTGCGCGACATGTTCAGCCAGCAGGGCATGAACCAGCTCGACGTGAACGTCTCCGACCAGTCGCTGGCGCGGGGCTGGCAGGGCCAGCAGCAGGGCGAGGGCGGATCGGCGCGCGGACGCGGCTTGGCCGGCGACGCCTCGGGCGATGAGGAAACCCTTGCCGGAGTCAGCGAGATCCGCAGCCGGCCGGGTTCGTCGGCGGCGCGCGGTCTGGTCGACTACTACGCCTGAGGCGAACGACTGCATTTCCCCTTTGGGCCTCCTGCGGGAGGCCTTTCTTTTTCCGGAGCGGGCAATTTCGCAAAAGACGGGGATGATTTCCTGTGGCCAGGCTGTAATATCCGCGCCGTCTATCATCTCGGACAGCCCTCCGGGGCTGGTCCCAGGAGGCGGGGCGGCGTTGCAGAAATGGCACAACCCTTGCTCTGCCCCTGTGAAACCCTTCATTTGACGCTATAGCGACGGATTTTTGGCATGGCTAAGAAAGAGGCGACACCCGCCGACGCGGGGGCTCCGAGCGGCGGCAAGAGCAAGCTGAAGCTGATCCTGCTGATCGTGGTCGGCCTGCTGCTGGCGATCGGCCTGTCGGTGGGCGGCACCTGGTTCTTCCTCAGCAAGTCGCTGAAGGCCGAGAAGACCGAGGAAGTCGCCAGCGAGGCGGCGAAGCCGGGCAAGCAGCCGGCGCTCTACGAGATCCTGGCGCCGGCCTTCGTCGTCAACTTCAACCAGAACGGCCGGCAGCGCTACATGCAGGTCGGCGTCGCGTTGATGGGGCGCGACAAGGCGCAGATGGACGCATTGCGCGAGCACATGCCGCTGGTTCGCAATAAACTGGTGATGCTGTTCTCGAGTCAGAGTTTCGACTCGCTGGTGACGCCGGTGGGCAAGGAGATGCTCCGCCAGCAGGCGACCGCCGGATTGCAGGAACTGGCCAAGAAGGAAACCGGCCAACTGGCTATCGAACAAGTGTTGTTCACCAATTTCGTGCTGCAGTAGGTATCCCATGGCCGTGCAAGATCTGCTTTCCCAGGATGAAATCGACGCGCTGTTGCACGGCGTCGACGATGGCCTGGTGGAAACCGAAGTCGAGGCGACGCCGGGATCGGTCAAGTCCTATGACCTGACCAGCCAGGACCGCATCGTCCGGGGCCGCATGCCGACCCTGGAGATGATCAACGAGCGTTTCGCCCGCTACACCCGCATCAGCATGTTCAACCTGCTGCGCCGTTCGGCCGACGTCGCGGTCGGCGGCGTGCAGGTGATGAAGTTCGGCGAGTACGTGCACTCGCTGTACGTTCCCACCAGCCTCAACCTGGTGAAGATGAAGCCGCTGCGCGGCACCGCGCTGTTCATCCTCGACGCCAAGCTGGTGTTCAAGCTGGTGGACAACTTCTTCGGCGGCGACGGCCGCCACGCCAAGATCGAGGGCCGCGAGTTCACCCCGACCGAACTGCGGGTGGTGCGGATGGTGCTGGAGCAGGCCTTCGTCGATCTGAAGGAAGCCTGGCAGGCGGTGCTGGAGATGAACTTCGAGTACGTCAACTCGGAGGTCAACCCGGCCATGGCCAACATCGTCAGTCCCAGCGAGGTGGTGGTGGTCTCCACCTTCCACATCGAACTGGACGGCGGTGGCGGCGACCTGCACATCACCATGCCCTATTCGATGATCGAGCCGATCCGCGAGATGCTCGACGCCGGTTTCCAGTCCGACCACGACGACCAGGACGAGCGCTGGATCAAGGCCCTGCGCGAGGACGTGCTGGACGTCCAGGTACCGCTCGGCGCCACCGTGGTCCGCCGCCAGCTCAAGCTGCGCGACATCCTGCACATGCAGCCGGGCGACGTGATCCCGGTGGAGATGCCGGAACACATGGTGATGCGCGCCAACGGCGTGCCCGCCTTCAAGGTCAAGCTGGGCGCCCACAAGGGCAACCTGGCGCTACAGATTCTCGAAGCGGTCGAGCGCTCGCGCTGACCGCTTCCCCCGGAGGAAAGACGAACCATGGCAGACGAAGAAAAAGTGACCACCGAGGAACAGGCACTGGCCGACGAATGGGCGGCGGCGCTGGCCGAGGCGGGCGACGCCAGCCAGGACGACATCGATGCGCTGATGGCCCAGGGCGGCGCGACCCCCGTGGCGGAGCCGAGCACCCCGCGGGCGCCGATGGAAGAGTTCGGCGCTTCGCCGAAGGCACCGACCATTTCCGGCCTGGAGGGGCCCAACCTGGATGTGATCCTGGACATCCCGGTGACCATTTCCATGGAGGTCGGGCATACCGACATCAGCATCCGCAACCTGCTGCAGCTCAACCAGGGGTCGGTGATCGAACTCGATCGCCTGGCCGGCGAGCCGCTGGACGTACTGGTCAACGGCACCCTGATCGCCCACGGCGAGGTGGTGGTAGTGAACGAGAAGTTCGGCATCCGCCTGACCGACGTGATCAGTCCCAGCGAACGCATCAAGAAGCTGCGCTGACATGCGTCGCTACCTGTTCGCCGGCTTCCTGCCGGCACTCGCCTCGCTGAGCGCGCCGCTGTGCGCCGCCGAGGGGACGACGGGTGCCGCCGCGCCGACGGTGGGCGCCGCTTCCGGCGCCGCCGCGCAACTGGCCCAACTGGTGCTCGGCCTGGGCCTGGTGATCGGCCTGATCTTCCTGCTCGCCTGGCTGGTGCGCCGGGTGCAACAGGCCGGTCCGCGCGGCAACCGCTTGATCCGCACCCTTGCCAGCCAGCCGCTGGGTCCGCGCGACCGGCTGGTGCTGGTGCAGGTCGGTGAGGAGCAGATCCTGCTCGGCCTGACGCCCGGCCGGATCACGCCGTTGCACGTGCTCAAGGAGCCGGTACACCTGCCGGACGGCGAGCCGGCCACGCCGGAATTCGCCCAGCGCCTGCTGGAGCTGCTGAACAAGGACCCCAAGGGCAAGCCATGACTCCGCGCATCTCCCTGGCCGGCGCGCTCGCCGCGCTCTGCCTTCTGCTGCTGGCGCCGTGGCCGGCGCTGGCCGCCGACCCGACATCGATCTCGGCGATCACCGTGACCACCAACGGCCAGGGCCAGCAGGAGTATTCGGTCAGCCTGCAGATCCTGCTGATCATGACCGCGCTGAGCTTCATCCCGGCGTTCGTCATGCTGATGACCAGCTTCACCCGGATCATCATCGTCTTCTCCATCCTGCGCCAGGCGCTGGGCCTGCAATCGACGCCGTCGAACCAGGTGCTGGTGGGGCTGGCGCTGTTCCTGACCATGTTCGTCATGGCCCCGGTGTTCGACAAGATCAACAGCCAGGCCCTGCAGCCCTACCTGAACGAGCAGATTCCCGCCCAGGAAGCCCTGCAAAAGGCCGAGGTACCGCTGAAGGCGTTCATGCTGGCGCAGACTCGTACCTCCGACCTGGAGCTGTTCGTCCGCCTGTCCAAGCGCACCGACATCGGCAGCCCGGAGGCGACGCCGCTGACCATCCTGGTCCCGGCCTTCGTCACGTCCGAGCTGAAGACCGCGTTCCAGATCGGCTTCATGATCTTCATCCCGTTCCTGATCATCGACCTGGTGGTGTCCAGCGTGCTGATGGCGATGGGCATGATGATGCTGTCGCCGCTGATCATTTCCCTGCCGTTCAAGATCATGCTGTTCGTCCTGGTGGATGGCTGGGCGCTGATCATCGGGACGCTGGCGGGCAGTTTCGGCACCGTCTAGCGGTGCCGCCGGCTTGACGCGCCGCTGGCGCGCTGGAGAGAGACATGACCCCTGAGGTGGCACTCGACCTGTTCCGCGAGGCGTTGTGGCTGACGGCGATGATCGTCGGCGTGCTGGTGGTTCCGAGCCTGCTGGTCGGTCTCGTGGTGGCGATGTTCCAGGCCGCCACCCAGATCAACGAACAGACCCTGAGCTTCCTGCCGCGCCTGATGGTGATCCTGCTCACCCTGATCGTGCTGGGCCCCTGGCTGCTGCGGCAGCTGATGGAGTACACCCAGACGCTGATCGGCAACATCCCGCTGCTGATCGGCTGATGCTGGAGCTGACCAACGCGCAGATCGGCGGCTGGATCGCCAGCTTCGTGCTGCCGCTGTTCCGGGTCGCGGCGCTGCTGATGACCATGCCGGTGATCGGCACCCAGCTGGTGCCGGTGCGGGTGCGCCTCTACCTGGCGCTGGGCGTCTGCGTGGTGCTGGTGCCGAACCTGCCGCCGATGCCGCAGGTGGACGCGCTGAGCATGAAGGCCATGCTGCTGATCGGCGAGCAGATCCTGGTCGGCGCCTTGCTCGGCTTTTCCCTGCAGTTGCTGTTCCACGCCTTCGTGATCGCCGGGCAGATCATCTCGATGCAGATGGGCCTGGGCTTCGCTTCCATGGTTGACCCGGCCAACGGCGTCTCGGTGCCGGTGCTCGGCCAGTTCTTCACCATGCTGGTGACGCTGCTGTTCCTGGCGATGAACGGGCACCTGGTAGTGTTCGAGGTAATCGCCGAGAGCTTCGTCACCCTGCCGGTGGGCGAGGGCCTGAGCGGCAACCATTTCTGGATCATCGCCGGCAAGCTCGGCTGGGTGATGGGCGCGGCACTGCTGCTGGCGCTGCCGGCGATCACCGCGCTGCTGGTGGTGAACCTCGCCTTCGGCGCCATGACCCGCGCGGCGCCGCAACTGAACATCTTCTCCATCGGCTTTCCGTTGACCCTGGTGCTGGGCCTGGTGATCCTCTGGATCGGCACCGCCGACCTGCTCAGCCAGTACCAGGTGCTGGCCGGCGAGGCCCTGCAATTCCTCCGTGAACTGGTGCGGGCGAAATAGCCATGGCCGAGAGCGAGAGCGGGCAGGACAAGACAGAGGAACCCACGGAGAAACGCCGCCGCGAGGCGCGCGAGAAAGGGCAGTTGCCGCGTTCGCGGGAGCTGAACACCCTGGCCATCCTCATGGCCGGCGCCGGCGGCCTGCTGATCTACGGCGCCGACCTGGCGGGCGCCCTGTTGCGCCTGATGCGCAGCAATTTCGAGCTGTCCCGGGAAACCGCGATGAATACCGAGAGCATGCTGCAATTGCTCGGCGCTTCGGCCTACCTGGCTGCCCAGGGGCTCTGGCCGATCCTGCTGATGCTGCTGGTGGCGGCGATCGTCGGGCCGATCGCCCTCGGCGGCTGGCTGTTCTCGATGGACGCCCTGCAACCCAAGTTCAGCCGGCTCAACCCGCTGTCGGGGCTGAAGCGGATGTTTTCCGCCAAGTCGCTGCTCGAACTGAGCAAGGCGCTGATCAAGTTCCTGGTGGTGCTGGCGGTGGCCCTGCTGGTGCTCTCCGCCGACCGCGACGCCCTCCTGGCGCTGGCGCACCAGCCGCTCGAGCAGGCGATCCTGCACAGCGTGCGGGTGGTCGGCTGGAGCGCCTTCTGGATGGCCTGCAGCCTGCTGCTGATCGCCGCGGTGGACGTGCCCTACCAGATCTGGGACAACCGCCAGAAGCTGCTGATGACCAAGCAGGAAGTCCGCGACGAATACAAGGACTCCGAGGGCAAGCCCGAGGTCAAGTCGAAGATCCGCCAGATGCAGCGCGAGATGGCGCAGAGACGGATGATGGCGGCGGTGCCGGAGGCCGACGTGGTGATCACCAACCCGACCCACTTCGCCGTAGCCCTGAAGTACGACCCGGCGGGCGGCGGGGCGCCGCTGCTGCTGGCCAAGGGCAACGATTTCCTGGCCCTGAAGATCCGCGAGGTGGCCCAGGAGCACAAGGTGATGGTCATGGAGTCGCCGGCGCTGGCGCGAGCGGTGTACTACTCCACCGAGCTGGATCAGGAGATTCCCGCCGGGCTCTATCTCGCCGTGGCCCAGGTGCTGGCCTATGTCTACCAGCTCAAGCAGTACCAGGCCGGCAAGGGCAAGCGGCCGAGCCCGTTGAAGGACCTGCCGATCCCGCCGGACCTGCGTCGCGACGAGTGACCTGGCTGGAGCTACGCGCCGCGCTGTGGCAGCCTTGGCCGATACCCGCTCGGGATGAGAGCTTTGCCGTTCATGGATCGAACCTTGTCTGATCGTATTTTCCCGCCTGTCCTCCTGTTGCTCGCCCTGGCCTGGCTGCTGCCCTGGATGCCTGCGCACGCCGAAGCGCCGGCGGAATGGGTCGCCTTGCCCCTGTCGGAGCGGGTGGTGGATGCCACCCACACGCTGGACGAGGCGACGCGCCAACGCCTGGTGGAGAAGCTCGAGGCGCTGGAGCGGCGACGCGGTGCGCAGATCGCGGTGGTGATGCTGCCGACTACCGGTACCCTCGATATCGAAGCCTTCTCCGACAAGTTGTTCCAGGCCTGGAAGCTCGGCCGCAAGGCGGTCGACGACGGTCTGCTGCTGGTGGTGGCCAAGGATGACCGGCGCATGCGCATCGAGGTCGGCTACGGCCTGGAGGGTGCGGTGCCCGATGTGGTCGCCGGACGGATCATTCGCGAGCGGATGGCCCCGGCATTTCGCGAGGGCGACTACGCCGGCGGGATCGAGGCCGCGGTGGACGAGCTGATCCGCCTGGTCGACGGCGAAACGCTGCCGGCGGCCGCGTCGTCGGGTGCGCCGAAAGTCTCGCTGGGGCAATTGCCGGCGGAAGCCTGGGCGCTGCTGGTCGCCTTCATCTACGGATCGTTGGCCGGAGTGCTGTTGAGTGCCCGGGCGCTGCGCTGGCCCTGGCTGCTCGGCGGGGCGCTGCTCTGCTGGCTGCTGGGCACGCTGGCCGGCGCTTCCGGCGAATGGATGAGCGTGCTGCTGGTCGCTCCGCTGTGCATGCTGGTCGGCGGCGCGACCTTCGGCGCGCTGTGGACGGTGCGCCCGGCCTTCTACCTGGTGATCGGCGTACTGGTCTATGTAGCCCTGCTCGGGCTGGCGGCGCATTGGTTCAGCGCGGTGTCCTTCATCTACGGCCTGCTGTGGCCGGCCGGGGTGCTGATGCTGGCGGTTCTCTGCTGGTCGAACTACCGCCTGATGCGCTCGCTATGGCGCGAGCGGCGGAAAAGTTTCCACCGCCGACTGTGGGCGTTGCTGGCGGCCTACCTGCTGCTCGGATTGCTGTCCGGTGGCCTGGACGCACCGCTGGTCTGGCTGGCCCTGCTACCGTTCCAGCTCATGCTCGGGCTGCTGGTGTTCGGCCAGGTACGCCTGAGTGGGGGTGGTGGAGGCTCGTCGGGAAGCTCCGGCGGCGGTTCCTCCTCCTCTTCCTCCTCGTCGTCCGGCGGCTTTTCCGGGGGCGGTGGTTCCAGCGGCGGAGGCGGTGCCTCGGGCAGTTGGTAATGGGTTCCCGTTCATTTCATTCGGAGACAAGGATGTCTGCAATCACGCGTTATCTCGCCATGCTTCGGCTGTTCGGCATGCTGCTCTGCGCCGCCGCGATTCCCTCCGTTGCCACCGCGACGGTGCCGGTCACCGTCGCGGTGGCAGCGTCCGATGTCGAGGAGGAGGCCGTGGAGGCATCGGCGGTCGGCGCCGAGGCCGAGGCAGCGCGCGATGCGGGCTACGAGTCCGCGGAGGTTCCAGCGCTGGCGCGGCGGGTGACCGACCTTACCGCGACCCTCGACGCCGCCGAGCGTGCCCGCCTGGAAGCTTCGCTGGCCGCGCTGGAGGCCCGGAAGGGTGCCCAGGTAGCGATCCTGATGGTGCCCAGCACCTATCCGGACAGCATCGAGGCCTATGCGACGCGGGTCTTCGAGGCGTGGAAGCTGGGGCGCAAGGGGATCGATGACGGCGTCCTGGTGCTGGTGGCGAAGGACGACCGGCGCATGCGCATTGAAGTCGGCTATGGCCTGGAAGGAACGATCACCGACATCGATGCCGGGCGGATCATCCGCGAATACATGACCCCTGCGTTCCGTCAGCAAGACTACGCCGGCGGCCTGGAAGCGGCGGCGCAGCGCCTGGTACGACTGATCGACGGCGAGGCGTTGCCGCCGCCGCCGCGCGACCCGCTGGAGCCCGGCGCGGTACGGCAGACCCTGGCTATCGCATTCCTGCTCGGCGCTCTCGGCGGGGTGGCGCTGCTGGTACGTCCGCGCGCCTGGTACTGGACCCTGGGGGCGGTAGTGGCGCTCGCTGCGGCGTTGGCACTGGGGCGGCACTGGCCGGCAGGGGCGATGGTGGCGCTGGCGGAGATGGTGGCGGTCCTGGGCGTCGGCTTCGGCGCGTTGCTCAAGTATTCGCGCGGTGCCCGCTGGTTCTTCGCCATTCTTGTGCTCTATGCGCTGGGGCTGTTCTGGGCCTACGGCCGTTATGGCCTGCCGGTGCTTCATTACGGATTGGCCGTGCCGCTTTCGCTGGGGCTGACCCTGCTGATGCTGGCCGGTGCCTGGCAGGGGCTGCGCAGAGGACGGCGCTGGGCCTACCTGCCGGGCCTGCTCGGCCTGCTGCTGACCCTGGCCCTGGAGTGTCTGCTGTTGCTGGTGGACGACCCGCTGAACAGCATCGAGGCGCTGATCATCCTGCCCGCCGCTTGCCTGCCGCTGCTCATCGGTTGCAATTTCAGCGCCGGCGGCTCGGGGAGAGGGCGTCGGCGCGGCGGCGATTACGCTAGCTCATCGGGTTCCTCGTCTTCCTCGTCGTCGAGTTCGTCCAGTTCGTCTTCGGACTCGTTCTCCGGCGGCGGAGGCTCGAGTGGCGGTGGTGGCGCCTCCGGCAGTTGGTGATTGGCGAAAACCCTTTTTCAATCAATGAATTGAAAAGTTGGAACGGTTCCTGCAATGACCCGCCCGACGCGCATTCCGGCGTCAAAAGTTTGTTCGGCGCCCACCTACGGGCGCCATACGCAGGGCAGGGGAGTCGAGAGTGGATCGCACGCAACTGATCAGCAATGTGCGCAGCAACCTGGCGGGGCTGGGGCGCGGCAGCCTCGGCGTGCCGATCCTGCTGCTGGCCATGCTGGCGATGATGACCCTGCCGATCCCGCCATTCCTGCTGGACGTGCTGTTCACCTTCAACATCGCCCTGTCCATCGTCGTCCTGCTGGTCTGCGTGTACGCCCTGCGGCCGCTGGACTTCGCCGTGTTCCCGACCATCCTGCTGGTGGCGACCCTGTTGCGCCTGGCGCTGAACGTTGCCTCGACCCGCGTGGTGCTGCTCCACGGCCACGACGGCCATGGCGCCGCAGGCAAGGTGATCCAGGCCTTCGGCGAAGTGGTGATCGGCGGCAACTACGTGGTCGGGGTGGTGGTGTTCGCGATCCTCATGATCATCAACTTCGTGGTGGTGACCAAGGGCGCCGGGCGGATTTCCGAAGTCAGCGCGCGCTTCACCCTGGATGCCATGCCCGGCAAGCAGATGGCCATCGACGCCGACCTCAACGCCGGCCTGATCGAGCAGGAGGAAGCCAAGAAGCGCCGCAGCGAGGTGGCCCAGGAGGCCGACTTCTACGGTTCGATGGACGGTGCCAGCAAGTTCGTCCGCGGTGACGCCATCGCCGGCCTGCTGATTCTCTTCATCAACCTGATCGGCGGCGTCGCCATCGGCATGATCCAGCATTCGATGTCCTTCGGCGACGCCGGCAAGGTCTACGCCCTGCTGACCATCGGTGACGGCCTGGTGGCACAACTGCCGTCGCTGCTGCTGTCGACCGCGGCGGCGATCATGGTGACGCGGGTCTCCAGTTCCGAGGACATGGGCCAGCAGGTCAACCGGCAGATGTTCGCCTCGCCCAAGGCGCTGGCGATTTCCGCGGCGATCCTGATCGCCATGGGCGCCGTGCCGGGCATGCCGCATGTTTCCTTCATCGGCCTCGGCGCCCTGGCCGGCGCTGCCGCCTACTGGATCTGGCACCGGCAGAACAAGGCCAAGCAGGTCGCCGAGCAGGAGGTGCAGCGCCAGCAGGAGCTGCTGCCGGCGCAGCGCGCCCAGGAGGTCAAGGAACTGGGTTGGGACGACGTCACCCCGGTGGACATGGTCGGCCTGGAAGTCGGCTACCGGCTGATCCCGCTGGTCGACCGCAACCAGGGCGGGCAACTGCTGGCGCGGATCAAGGGCGTACGCAAGAAGCTGTCCCAGGAGCTGGGCTTCCTGATGCCCTCGGTGCACATCCGCGACAACCTCGACCTGCTGCCCAACGCCTACCGTCTGACCCTGATGGGGGTCAGCGTGGCCGAAGCGGAGATCTATCCCGATCGCGAGCTGGCGATCAACCCCGGCCAGGTATTCGGCAGCCTCAACGGCATCGCCGGCAAGGACCCGGCCTTCGGCCTGGAGGCGGTATGGATCGAGCCCGGCCAGCGCGACCAGGCGCAGTCGCTGGGCTACACCGTGGTGGATGCGAGCACCGTGGTCGCCACTCACCTGAACCAGGTGCTGCACAAGCACGCCCACGAGCTGCTGGGCCATGAAGAAGTGCAACAGCTCCTGCAATTGCTCGCGCGCAGCTCGCCGAAGCTGGCGGAAGAGCTGGTGCCGGGGCTGATTTCCCTGTCCACCCTGCTCAAGGTCCTGCAGGCGCTGCTCCAGGAGCAGGTGCCGGTGCGCGACATCCGTACCATCGCCGAGGCCATCGCCAACGTCGCTCCACGGAGTCAAGATCCCGGCGCGATGGTCGCCGCGGTTCGCGTCGCGTTGTCCCGCGCAATCGTGCAAAGCATTGTCGGGCTTGAGCCGGAGCTGCCTGTGATCACGCTCGAGCCGAGGTTGGAACAGATTTTGCTGAACAGCATGCAGAAGGCCGGACAAGGCTCCGAGGACGGCATGTTGCTGGAGCCGGGGATGGCCGAGAAGCTGCAACGCTCGCTGATCGAGAGCGCACAACGCCAGGAGATGCTCGGTAAGCCGGCGATCCTGCTGGTTGCCGGACCGATCCGCTCGATGATGTCGCGCTTCGCGCGGATGGCGGTGCCCAGCATGCATGTGCTGGCCTACCAGGAAATCCCGGACAACAAGCAAGTCACCATCGTCGCGACGGTGGGACAGAACTGAACGAGGGCTGCGCCGGCTCCAGGGCCGGCACACCGGGCAACCTGAGGTTGCCGGCAAGACTACTGAACTGAGGGGTTCGGGCAATGCAAGTCAAACGCTTCTTCGCCGCCGATATGCGCCAGGCCATGAAACTGGTCCGCGACGAACTGGGTCCGGACGCCGCGATTCTCGGCAACCGCCGGGTCGCCGGCGGCATCGAGCTGACCGCGGCGCTGGATTACCAGGCCCCGCCGGCGCCGAGCAAGCCCAACCCGGCGCTGGAAGTGGAGCTGCGCAAGACCCAGGCGCGGATCGCAGAGGCGCGCGCCGAGTTGACGGCGCGTCCGGCGGAAACCCAGCGCAAGGACCGTCAATTGTTCGCCGAGGAGAAGCCGGCGCGTCCGTCCCTGGCCGAGTCCATGACGGCGGCGCAGGCCAAGCCCCAGGCGGGCGGCCAGACCCTCGAGGCAATGCGTTTCGAACTGAACGGCCTGCGCGAGCTGATCGAGGTACAACTGGGTTCCATCGCCTGGGGCCAGTTGCAGCACCAGCGTCCGCAGCAGGCCAATCTCTGGCGGCGCCTGCAGCGCATGGGCTTGCCGGCGGAGCTGAGCAAGCCGTTGCTGGAGCGGGTCGCCGCGGTGGGCGATACGCGCCAGGCCTGGCGCATGCTGTTGGCGCACCTGTCGCGTGCCGTGCAGACCCCCGAGCAGGACCCGCTCGACGCGGGCGGCGTACTGGCCCTGGTCGGCCCGGCAGGTGCCGGCAAGACCACCACCCTGGCGAAGATGGCCGCGCGCTACGTCCTCAAGTACGGCGCCCAGAGCCTGGCGCTGGTGAGCATGGACAGCTACCGGATCGGCGCCCAGGAGCAGATCAAGACCCTCGGTCGGATCCTCAACGTACCGGTGACCCTGGTCGATCCCGGCCAGTCGCTGATCCAGGCCCTGGCGCCGCTGGCGCGCAAGCGCATGGTGCTGATCGATACCGCCGGCCTGCCGGCCAGCGACCCGGCATTGCGCATGCAGCTCGAGGCACTGGCGTCGCCGAGCCTGAACGTGAAGAATTACCTGGTGATGGCCACCACCAGCCAGAGCCAGGTGCTCAAGTCGGCCTACCAGACCTATCGGCACTGCGGGCTGGCGGGTTGCATCCTGACTAAGCTGGACGAGGCGGGCAGCCTCGGTGAATCGATGGCGCTGGCTATCGCCCAGCGTCTCCCGGTAGCCTATCTGGCGGATGGGCCGCGGATTCCGGACGACCTGCAGGTGGCGCGCAGTCACCAACTGGTCAGCCGGGCGGTGAGCCTGCAGGCACCGGAAGAGCCCAGCGAGGACGCCATGGCCGAGATGTTCGCCGGGCTCTACCAGCAACCGGCGCGGCGTGCCGGCTGAGGACGTGGGAAGAACCGCGCGTGGCGCGGGTGACGGAAGCGAAGGTGGCTTCCGCCGGGCCGGGAGCGATGGCGCATCGTTCCCGCCAATACCGGAGAGCGCTGGAAGGGGCGTTCCGGGAAGACGACAACACAAGGTATGAAGCAGATGGGTAGCATGCATCCCGTACAGGTGATCGCAGTAACTGGCGGCAAGGGCGGCGTCGGCAAGACCAATGTGTCGGTGAACCTGGCACTGGCTCTGGCCGATCTCGGCCGTCGCGTCATGCTGCTGGATGCCGACCTCGGCCTGGCCAACGTCGACGTCCTGCTGGGACTCACGCCCAAGCGCACCCTGGCCGACGTGATCGAGGGACGCTGCGAACTGCGCGATGTCCTCCTCCTCGGTCCCGGTGGCGTGCGCATCGTTCCCGCGGCCTCCGGCACGCAGAGCATGGTGCACCTCTCGCCGATGCAGCATGCGGGGCTGATCCAGGCGTTCAGCGATATCAGCGACAACCTCGATGTCCTGGTCGTCGACACTGCCGCCGGGATCGGCGATTCGGTGGTCAGTTTCGTCCGCGCCGCGCAGGAGGTGCTGCTGGTCGTCTGCGACGAGCCGACCTCGATCACCGATGCCTACGCCCTGATCAAACTGCTCAACCGCGACCACGGCATGACCCGCTTCCGGGTCCTGGCCAACATGGCCCACAGCCCGCAGGAAGGACGCAACCTGTTCGCCAAACTGACCAAGGTCACTGACCGTTTCCTCGACGTCGCACTACAGTATGTAGGTGTCATCCCTTACGACGAGTCGGTACGCAAGGCCGTGCAGAAACAGCGAGCCGTATACGAGGCATTCCCCCGCTCGAAGGCGTCCCTGGCCTTCAAGGCGGTCGCGCAGAAGGTCGACAGCTGGCCGCTGCCGGCCAACCCGCGCGGGCACCTGGAGTTCTTCGTCGAACGACTGGTCCAACACCCCGCGACAGGTTCGGCCGTATGACAGCGGCCTCTGGAGTGCGTATGTATAGCAAGGCGCAAGCGCAGAACTCCCAGGAGCAACTGATCCAGCGTTACGCACCACTGGTCAAGCGCATCGCCTATCACCTGCTCGGCCGCCTGCCGGCCAGCGTGCAGGTGGAGGACCTGATGCAGGCCGGCATGATCGGCCTGCTCGAGGCCGCGAAGAAATACGACGCCGGCAAGGGCGCCAGCTTCGAGACCTATGCCGGCATCCGCATCCGCGGGGCCATGCTCGACGAGGTCCGCAAGGGCGACTGGGCGCCGCGTTCGGTGCACCGCAACACGCGCATGGTGACCGACGCGATCCGCGCGATCGAGGCGAGAACCGGGCGCGACGCTAAAGATCACGAAGTTGCTGCCGAACTCCAATTGAGCCTCGAAGATTACTACGGCATCCTCAGCGACACGCAGGGCAGCCGCCTGTACAGCTTCGACGACCTGTTGCAGGACGGCGAACATGGATTGCCGGAAGACACCAGCCTCAGTCACAACGAACCGATCCACGGCCTGCTCGACGAACGTTTCCAGGCGGCCCTGGCGGATGCCATCGCCAAGTTGCCGGAGCGCGAGCGCCTGGTGCTGGCGTTGTATTACGACGAGGAACTCAACCTCAAGGAGATCGGCGAGGTACTGGGCGTCAGCGAATCGCGGGTCAGCCAGTTGCACAGCCAGTGCGCCGCGCGTTTGCGCGCGCGCCTGGCCGATTGGCGGTCGGCCTGAACCGGCCTCGACCGCAGCTTGTAACCATTAACGCAAAAGAATGTGTGGCGCGTCCCCTGGGGCGCGCTCTGGTCTGTACGGAGGTTTACTTGGACAAGAACATGAAAATTCTCATCGTGGACGACTTTTCCACGATGAGACGCATCATCAAGAACCTCTTGCGGGACTTGGGCTTCACCAATACCGCCGAGGCCGACGACGGCACCACGGCGCTGCCGATGCTGCACAGCGGCAATTTCGACTTTCTCGTCACCGACTGGAACATGCCGGGCATGACCGGCATCGATCTGCTGCGCGCGGTTCGCGCCGACGAGCGCCTCAAGCACCTGCCGGTGCTGATGGTCACCGCCGAGGCCAAGCGCGACCAGATCATCGAAGCGGCCCAGGCCGGGGTCAACGGCTATGTGGTCAAACCCTTCACCGCTCAGGTCCTGAAGGAAAAGATCGAGAAGATTTTCGAGCGGGTCAACGGCTGAAGCCGGCCAAGAGGGTGTCATGGTGCTTGGTAACGATTCCACGGGCGACGAATTCGAATCGACCCTGAAAAAACATGCGCGCGAACTGGTGGACTGTCTCGAACGGGGGCACTTCCAGCAGGCGGTGCAATTGATCCAGGAGCTCAGCCAGGCCAGGGACCGTGGCCTCTACCAGGAAGTGGGCAAGCTGACCCGCGAACTGCACAACGCCATCGTCGATTTCCAGATCGACCCGCATTCCCCCCACGCGCAGGAAATGTCGCAGATCGCCGATGCCACCGATCGTCTTTCCTACGTGGTGGAAATGACCGAGAAGGCCGCCAACCGGACCATGGACCTGGTGGAGCAGAGCGCCCCGCTGGTCAACCAGTTGGGCGACGATTCGCGGGAGCTGCACCAGGAGTGGCAACGCTTCATGCGCCGGGAAATCGACGCTGACGGCTTCCGCGAGCTGGCCAAGCGCATCGAACAGTTCCTCGTGCGCAGCGGCGAGAACGCCGGCCAGTTGTCCTCGCAGCTCAATGACATCCTGCTGGCGCAGGATTACCAGGACCTGACCGGCCAGGTGATCAAGCGTGTCACCAAGCTGGTCACCGAGGTCGAGAGCAACCTCGTGAAGCTGGTCTGGATGGCCGGCCAGGTGGACCGTTACGCCGGGATCGAGCACGACCACGTGAGCATGCGCCACCAGGCCGCGCTGGAGCGTTCGGCCAAGGGCGAGGGGCCGCAGGTCGCCGCGGAAAAACGAGAGGATGTGGTGTCCGGGCAGGATGACGTGGACGATCTGCTGTCCAGCCTGGGTTTCTGACCCGCCCGGCTCAAGACTGCGGCATCGCTGCCGTTAAGTAAGCATTGAACGCTGGCATCCGCGGGCTGCCGGCACAGCCTTCGTCATGCCGGTGATCCCGGCGGGCGGGCTGAAGTCGGTCCGGAAAGCCGGGCCGGTATTTCCGGCAGGACAGCGGTCCTGCCGATCCTTTCGAGTAACACGTCTCTGGGAGCAGCCGAATGAGCTTCGACGCCGATGAAGAAATCCTCCAGGACTTCCTGGTTGAGGCCGGCGAGATTCTCGAGCAATTGTCCGAGCAACTGGTCGAGCTGGAGAGCCGGCCGGACGACATGGACCTGCTCAATGCCATTTTCCGTGGGTTCCATACGGTCAAGGGCGGTGCCGGCTTCCTCCAGCTGAACGCGCTGGTGGAATGCTGCCACATTGCGGAAAACGTCTTCGATATCCTGCGCAAGGGCGAGCGGCGCGTCAGCTCCGAACTGATGGATGTGGTGCTGCAGGCGCTGGATACGGTCAACGCGATGTTCGACCAAGTGCGCGAGCAGTCCGAACCGACCCCGGCGACGCCCGAACTGCTGGCGGCCCTTGCCCGCCTGGCCGAGCCCGAGGGCGCCGCGCCCGCGGAACCTGTGCAAGCGCCGCCAGCGGCCGTTCCGCCAGCCGAGCCTGCGGCGCCGCCGGAAGCGCCCGCGCAGAGTGCCTCCAGCGATATCACCGACGACGAGTTCGAGCAGTTGCTGGATGCTCTCCAGGGCGACGAAGCGCCGGCCTCCGCCGTTGCAGAAGCGCCCGCGGCTCCCGCTGGCGACGAGATCAGCGACGCCGAGTTCGAGGCGTTGCTCGACCAGTTGCACGGCAAGGGCAAGTTCGTCCCGCCGGCGGTCTCGGCCGAGCCTGCGCAAGTCCCCGCCGAGGCGGTCGAGCCGGCCGCGGCTGCCGCTGGTGACGATATCAGCGACGACGAGTTCGAGGCGCTGCTCGACGAACTGCACGGCAAGGGCAAGTTCGGCGATGTCCCGGAAGCCGCCGGCACACCCGCCGCACCGGCTGCCGCGGCTCCAGCGGCTGCGCCGGCGGAGCAGGGCAAGGCGCCGGCCGCCGCGGGCGGCGATGAGATCAGCGACGACGAGTTCGAGTCGCTGCTCGACGAACTGCACGGCAAGGGCAAGTTCAACGGCGCCTCCGAGGCCGTGGCGGCCGCCGCGGCGGTAGCCAAGAACATCGCGGCGAAGAGTCCCGCGGCGAAACCGGTCGCTCCGGCCAAGGCCGCCGCCGCGCGTCCGGCGGCGCCCGACAGGCCCGCGGCAAGCGAGGCGGAGACCACCGTGCGGGTGGATACGGCGCGTCTCGACGAGATCATGAACATGGTCGGCGAGCTGGTGCTGGTGCGTAACCGCCTGGTGCGCCTGGGCCTGAACAGTGGCGACGAGGCCATGGCCAAGGCCGTGGCCAACCTCGACGTGGTCACCGGCGACCTGCAGATGTCGGTGATGAAGACCCGCATGCAGCCGATCAAGAAGGTCTTCGGCCGCTTCCCGCGCCTGGTTCGCGACCTGGCGCGGAACATGAAGAAAGAGATCAACCTGGAGCTGGTGGGCGAAGAGACCGACCTCGACAAGAACCTGGTCGAGGCCCTCGCCGATCCGCTGGTGCACCTGGTGCGCAACGCCGTCGACCACGGCATCGAGAGTCCGGAGGAGCGCGAGGCCGCCGGCAAGCCGCGGGTCGGCCAGGTGGTGCTGTCAGCGGAGCAGGAGGGTGACCACATCCTCCTGATGATCACCGACGACGGCAAGGGCATGGACGCCGAGGTGCTGCGCAACAAGGCGGTGGAGAAGGGCCTGCTGGAGCGCGATGCGGCGGACCGCCTGACCGACCTGGAGTGCTACAACCTGATCTTCGCCCCGGGTTTCTCGACCAAGACCGAGATTTCCGACGTGTCCGGCCGCGGCGTCGGCATGGACGTGGTGAAGACCAAGATTTCCCAGCTCAACGGCACGGTCAACGTGTTCTCGCAGAAGGGGTCCGGCTCGAAGATCGTCATCAAGGTGCCGCTGACCCTGGCGATCATGCCTACCCTTATGGTGATGCTGGGCAGCCAGGCGTTCGCCTTCCCGCTGGTCAACGTCAACGAAATCTTCCATCTTGACCTGTCGCGCACCAATGTCGTGGATGGCCAGGAAGTGGTGATCGTCCGCGACAAGGCCTTGCCGCTGTTCTATCTCAAGCGCTGGCTGGTGCCGAGTGCGGCCCACGAAGAGCAGGGTGAGGGACACGTGGTGATCCTGTCGGTCGGCACCCAGCGCATCGGTTTCGTCGTCGACCAGTTGGTGGGACAAGAAGAAGTGGTGATCAAGCCACTCGGCAAGATGTTGCAGGGCACCCCCGGCATGGCGGGTGCCACCATCACCGGGGACGGGCGCATCGCCCTGATCCTCGATGTGCCGAGCATGCTCAAGCGTTACGCACGGCGCATCTGACGCCGCGTATGGGTTTCCGGCGGCGCAGGAGCGTCGCCCTCTGAGGAGTAGCTATGGCAGTCAAAGTCCTGGTGGTGGACGATTCGGGGTTCTTCCGCCGCCGTGTCTCGGAGATTCTCTCCGCCGATGGACAGATCCAGGTGGTCGGCACCGCCACCAATGGCCGCGAGGCCATCGAGCAGGCGCTGGCCCTGAGACCCGATGTGATCACCATGGATTACGAGATGCCGCTGATGGACGGCATCACCGCGGTACGCAACATCATGCAGCGTTGCCCGACCCCGGTCCTGATGTTCTCCTCGCTGACCCACGAGGGCGCGCGGGTGACCCTGGATGCACTGGACGCTGGAGCGGTCGATTACCTGCCGAAGAATTTCGAGGACATCTCGCGCAACCCGGACAAGGTCCGCCAGTTGCTCTGCGAGAAGGTCCTGACCATCGCCCGTAGCAATCGTCGCTCGATCAGCCTGCCGCCGCTGCCTTCGGCCACCTCGTCCAGCCATGCGCCGGCGTCGTCCTCCAGCGTCGGCGCGAGCGCGCGTGTTGGTGCCGGCGCGTCGCCGGCCCCGGCGTCGACCTCGGCGGCGCCGAAGCGCAAGGCCTACCGGCTGGTCGCGATCGGTACCTCCACCGGTGGACCGGTTGCCTTGCAGCGGGTGCTGACCCAGTTGCCGGCCAACTTCCCGGCGCCGCTGGTACTGATCCAGCACATGCCGGCGGCCTTCACCAAGGCCTTCGCCGAGCGCCTCGACAAGCTGTGCCGGATCAACGTCAAGGAGGCGGAGGACGGCGACATCCTGCGTCCCGGCCTGGCGCTGCTGGCGCCGGGCGGCAAGCAGATGATGGTCGACGGCCGCGGCACGGTGCGCATCCTCCCCGGCGACGAACGCCTGAACTACAAGCCCTGCGTCGACGTGACCTTCGGCTCGGCGGCCAAGGCCTACAACGACAAGGTCCTGGCGGTGGTCCTCACCGGCATGGGCGCCGACGGGCGCGAGGGTGCGCGCCTGCTCAAGCAGGGCGGCAGCCAGGTGTGGGCGCAGGACGAGGCCAGTTGCGTGATCTACGGGATGCCGATGGCCGTGGTCAAGGCCAACCTGGCGGACGCGGTGTACGGGCTCGACGACATCGGCCGGCACCTGGTCGAGGCGTGCCAGTAAGCGTGCGTGCAGGAATGAGGAGACTGCCTTCGATGGCCACCCACGTGACGAGCTGCGCGCGCCTTCGCCGAGCCGAGGGGACGCGCTGATGGATGTGCTCAGCCTGGTCGGGATCATCCTGGCGTTCGTCGCCATCGTCGGCGGCAACTTTCTCGAGGGCGGCCACGCCGGAGCCCTGCTCAACGGTCCGGCGGCGCTGATCGTGATCGGCGGCACCCTGGCCGCGGCGCTGTTGCAGACCCCGGTGAACGTGCTCAAGCGCGGCCTGGGCATGCTCGGCTGGGTGTTCTTCCCGCCGCGCGAGGATCTTTCCGGGGGAATCGACCGGATCGTCTCCTGGAGCATGACCGCGCGCAAGGAAGGCCTGCTCGGCCTGGAGAGCATCGCCGATGCGGAGCCCGATCCCTATGCGCGCAAGGGCCTGCAACTGCTGGTGGACGGCGCCGAGCCGGAAGTCATCCGCAGCATCCTCGAGGTCGACCTGTTCACCCAGGAAAGTCGCGACCTGCAGGCCGCCAAGGTGTTCGAGAGCATGGGCGGCTATGCGCCGACCATCGGCATCATCGGCGCGGTAATGGGCTTGATCCATGTGATGGGCAACCTGGCCAACCCGGCGCAGCTCGGCAGCGGCATCGCCGTGGCCTTCGTCGCCACCATCTATGGCGTCGGCTTCGCCAACCTGCTCCTGCTGCCGATCGGCAACAAGCTGAAAACCCTGGTACTGCGCCAGTCGCGCTACCGCGAGATGCTCCTGGAGGGCCTGCTGTCCATCGCCGAGGGCGAGAACCCGCGTTCCATCGAGTTGAAGCTGCAAGGCTTCATGGACTGACCGGAGCCGAGCATGCAGCGCCGCCGTCGCCACCAGGAGGAACACGAGAACCACGAACGCTGGCTGGTTTCCTATGCCGACTTCATCACCCTGCTGTTCGCCTTCTTCGTGGTGATGTATTCGATTTCCTCGATCAACGAGGGCAAGTACAAGATCCTCTCGGAGACCCTCACCGGCGTGTTCAACCAGCCCGACCGCTCGTTGAAGCCGATTCCCATCGGCGACGAGCGGCCGCGCACCACCGAGCCGGAGCGCACCAGCGTCGAGGAGCAGCCCAGCGACAACGCGGCCAGCGCCGACTCGCTGGAGCGGATCGCCGACAGCGTGCGCGATGCCTTCGGCGACTTGATCGCCTCCGACCAGTTGAGCGTGCGCGGCAACGAGCTGTGGATCGAGATCACTCTCAATTCCAGCCTGCTGTTTCCCAGCGGCGATGCGCTGCCCAACGATGCCGCCTTCGATATCGTCGAGAAGGTCGCCAAGATCCTGGCGCCCTACAAGAACCCGATCCATGTCGAGGGCTTCACCGACGACGTGCCGATCCATAGCCCGCGCTATCCCACCAACTGGGAACTGTCGGCGGCGCGGGCGGCGAGCATCGTCCGCCTGCTCGGCAACGATGGGGTCGAGCCGTCGCGGATGGCTGCGGTGGGCTATGGTGAATTTCAGCCGGTGGCGGACAATGCCAGCGCCGAGGGGCGGGCGAAGAATCGCCGGGTGGTGCTGGTGATCTCGCGCAACCTGGAGGTGCGACGCAGCGTCAGCGGGGTCGGCAGCGGCAAGGCGCAACCGGATTCGGCGCTCCGCCACGCAGGCTCGGCAGCTGGCACGCAAGCTGCAGATACTGGCGGTACGCCGGCGCCCGCGCCGGCAACCGTCAATTCCCCGTCGCCTTCGCCATGAGCGCGCGAACCATGGTTTGCGTACGGGCGCCGGGGCCGAACTGGCCATTAGCGCGGCCCCAACCGGGTAGACCCATGCCAGGAAGAGTAGAGCAATGAAAGTCTGGGCAGTCGCCAATCAGAAAGGAGGGGTCGGCAAGACCACCTCGTCCATCGCCCTGGCCGGCCTGTTGGCGGATGCCGGCAAGCGCGTGGTCGTGGTCGACCTGGACCCCCACGGCTCGATGACCAGCTATTTCGGCTATGACCCGGACACCCTCGAGCACAGCGCCTTCGACCTGTTCCTGCACCAGGGCAACGTCCCCGAGGGGCTGCCGGCCTCGCTGCTGCGCAGCACCAGCAACGAACGCATTTCCCTGCTGCCGTCGAGTACCGCGCTGGCCACCCTGGAGCGCCAGTCGCCGGGCAAGAGCGGTCTCGGCCTAGTGGTCTCGAAGAGCCTGGCGCAGCTCTGGCAGGATTTCGACCATGCGATCATCGACAGCCCGCCGCTGCTCGGCGTGCTGATGGTCAACGCCCTGGCCGCCAGCCAGCACCTGGTGATCCCGGTGCAGACCGAGTTCCTCGCGGTGAAAGGGCTGGAGCGGATGGTCAACACCCTGGCGATGATCAACCGGTCGCGCAAACAGGCGTTGCCCTATACCATCGTACCTACGCTGTTCGATCGGCGGACCCAGGCTTCGCTGAGCACGCTGCGGATTCTCAACGAGAACTACCCGGACAACCTGTGGCAGGCGTTCATTCCCATCGATACCCGCCTGCGCGATGCCAGCCGGGCCGGGGTCACGCCGTCGCAGCACGACGGCAAGAGTCGCGGGGTGATCGCCTACCGCGCCTTGCTCAAGCATCTGCTGGCGCAGCAGCCGGCCACCCGGGTGGCCTGATGGCGCGCCGGTCGCCGCGCCGACAGGCGCATTCAAGCCGCACCGGAGTGCGGCCGATAACCGTTGTAGACCCCTGTCGCGGAATACCCACATGAGCGCCGCCACCGCCACCCGTTCGCAACTGGCCTTGCAGTCCTACCTGGATGCGTTGCTCCAGGAGGCCACTTTCGAGGACCTGGAACCTCTCGTCGAGACGCCGCCAGCGCCTGCGCCCGCGCCGTTGAAGCCTGTCGCGCTGGCGGTCGCCGAAGTGGCGACACCGGCCCCGGCGCTGGAAACGCTGCCGGTCGACCACGGGTTCGACGAGTTCGAGGCCGCGGTGCTCGAGGAGCAGGTCCGCGATGCGCGCCTGGTTCCGCCGGCGCCGGCGGCCCTGCTCGACGAACCGACGACGTTGCGCGAGCTGCCGGTCGAGCCACGGCCCCACGAAGTCATCGAGTTGCGCGTGCCGAGCGCCCCGGCGAGCGTCGGCGAGCCGCCGCTGCTCGACCTGCCGCTGCTCGACGACGGTCGTCCGGCCTGGGCGGCGGAGCCCTTCGAGTGCCTGCTGTTCGACGTCGCCGGGCTGACCCTGGCGGTGCCGCTGGTGTGCCTCGGCTCGATCTATCCGCTGGAGAACCAGGAACTGACCCCGTTGTTCGGCCAGCCCGACTGGTTCCTCGGCATCCTGCCGTCGCAGGCGGGCAACCTGAAGGTGTTGGACACCGCACGCTGGGTGATGCCCGAACGCTACCGCGACGACTATCGCGACGGCCTCAAGTACGTGATCTCGGTCCAGGGCTACGAGTGGGGGCTGGCGGTGCACCAGGTGAGCCGCTCGATCCGCCTCGACCCGGCCGAGGTGAAATGGCGCAGCCAGCGTAGCCAGCGCCCCTGGCTGGCCGGCACGGTCATCGAACACATGTGTGCGCTGCTGGATGTGGCGGCGCTCGCCGAACTGATCGCCAGCGGCGCCGTCAAGCGCCTGCACGGCGACCATTGATAGACAGCTTCCGCCACTTGCGGCGGTTTTCGAGAGGTTAGGGGAATGAGCAAAGCCACCGCGCAAAGCGCCGAAGATCCGATCCTGCAGTGGGTCACCTTCCGCCTGGACAACGAGAGCTACGGCATCAATGTGATGCAGGTCCAGGAGGTGCTGCGCTACACCGAGATCGCCCCGGTGCCGGGCGCGCCGAGCTACGTGCTGGGCATCATCAACCTGCGCGGCAACGTGGTCACGGTGATCGACACCCGCCAGCGCTTCGGCCTGGACCCTGCGCCGGTCAGCGACAACACGCGGATCGTCATTATCGAGGCGGACAAGCAGGTGGTCGGCATCCTGGTCGACAGCGTCGCCGAGGTGGTCTACCTGAAGCAGTCGGAAATCGAGACCGCGCCGAACGTCGGCAACGAAGAGTCGGCCAAGTTCATCCAGGGTGTCTGCAACAAGAACGGCGAGCTGCTGATCCTGGTCGAGCTGGACAAGATGATGACCGAGGAAGAATGGTCGGAGCTGGGCAGCATCTGATGCGTTCTACCGACACGAGGGCCTGCTGAGATGGAGGTCGTCGCGCTGGCACTGGCGCTCGCCGCCTGCCTCGGCCTGGCGGCGGCGTGCCTGTGGCTGCGCCGTGAATTGCGCCGCCTGCAAGCTGCGCTGGCGCAGCAGGCGGAGGAGGGCGCCGCGCGCGAGCGCCGGCTCAAGGAGCTGAGCAAGCGCATCGAGTCCTACCAGCAGGTCAACGTGCGCATGGGCGAGGCCTTGCAGGACCTCGGCAAGCAACTCGCGCCGCTTCCCGACCGGGTCGCGCGCCTGGAGCAGCGCGATCCGACCACGCTGTCGTTCAGCCAGGCCGCACGCCTGGTCGGGCTCGGCGCCAGCGCCGAAGACCTGACCCAGGCCTGCGGTCTGTCGCAGGCCGAGGCCGAGCTGGTGGCGCGCCTGCACGAAGCCAAGGGCAAGTGACGGTCGCCGGCCCGGCGCTGGCGCTGGCGCTTTTCAGGCGAGCAGGCGGCTCGCCACTTCTGCCAGTGTCACCTCTCCCCTGAACTCCCCGCAGCTCTGCGCCGGCAGGCGATCCTCGATGGCATGGGCGAAGCGCACCGCCGGGTCCTGCTCCAGCTTCTCCAGGTGTCGATGCAGGCGCGGAAAGTCGTGTTGCAGGTCGAAGTAGCCCAGCTCCCGTCCCCAGCGAGCGGTACCCGCGAGGTAGGCGTCGGCCACGCTCGGCCCTTCGCCGGCCAGCCACTTGCGGTCGCCGAGCAGCTTGTCGATCCGGCCATAGGCTCGCGCCGCGCGCGTCAGCGCCCTTGCCGTCGTGGTTGCGTCGGCGTCCTCCAGATAGAACAGGGCTCCCCAGGCCGAATGGCATTCGGTATGCAGGAGGGCGAGGGCGAAGTTCAGTTCGTCGAACTCGGCGCTGCCCTGCGGATAACCGAGCTTCCTGCACAGGTCGCGCGCCGCCAGGTGCTGGAGAATGGCCAGGCTTTCGCTGAGCGCGCGGCCGTCCTCCAGGAGCAGGGTGGGCGTCTGGCGAGCCGGGTTCAGGCGCACGTAGGTGCGCTCGCCGGTCTCCAGCGGCATCTCGATCCGACACAGGCGATAGGGGCGGCCGAGCCACTCGAGGGCCACGATCGAGCCGAAGGAACAGCCGTGGGGTACGCCATAAAACAGTACAGGTTCCATTTTCCATCTCCGTTCAGGTAACGCACGTTGCGCATCGCAACCGGGCTGAACGCAGGGTAGAGGGGATATAGGCTATATTCGGTCCTGTTTTTTCCGGCGGATCGAAAAATGTCCAAGCCCACGGTGCGCGTGCTCGCCCTGCTCGAACTGCTGCAGAGCCACGGCCAGCTCAGCGGTAGCGAGCTGGCCAGGCGCCTGGAGGTGGATGGACGGACGCTGCGTCGCTATATCGTCGCCCTCGAGGAGCTGGGCATTCCCATCTCGGCGGAGCGCGGACGCCATGGCGGTTACCGCCTGGTGGCCGGTTTCAAGCTCCCGCCGCTGATGTTCAGCGCGGAGGAAACCCTGGCCGTGTCCCTCGGCCTGCTGGCGGTGCGCAGTCTCGGCCTGGGCGAAAGCGAGCTGGCCCTGGAAAGTGCGCAGGCCAAGCTGAGCAGGGTGATGCCCGTTGCGCTGCGGCGGCGCCTCGTGGCGCTCCGCGAGACCGCCAGCCTGGACCTGGCCCGCGCCCGGGCGGGAACCAGTGTGGCGGCGCTGGCGACCCTCGCCGAAGCCGCCCAGGTCCGTGCGCGGGTCGAGTTCCGCTATCGCGACCCGCAGGGCGCCGAAACCCTCCGCCAACTCGATCCCTACGGCCTGGCCTATCGCAACGGCTGCTGGTACGTCAGCGGTTTCTGCCACCTGCGCCAGGCGTTGCGCTCGTTCCGTCTCGATCGCCTGGACGCGCCGCGCATGCTGGCGGAGCGCTTCGAGCGACCGGCGGATTTCGATACCCTCCGCCACCTGCGGGAGAGCTTCGCCCGGATGCCGCGCGCCTACCCGGTGGAAATCCTGATGCGGGCGGCGAGGGAGCAGGTGGTCGCGGTGCTCGGCGAGCCCCTCGGTCTGCTCGCCGAGGTCGATGGCGGTACGCTGTTGCGCGCCAGCACCGACGACCTGGACTGGTTCGCCCGGCGCCTGTGCGGCCTGCCGTTCGACTTCGAGGTCAGGCAGCCGCTGGAGTTGCGCGAGCCGTTGAGGCGCCAGGCCGAGCGTGTCCTGCGTAACCTGGGCCAGGAGGAAGCTTCGGATCACAGGTAGGCATTTAGAGGAAAAGTCCTATTAATCGCGCGGCTGCCGCTTTCTAGAATCGGTCCTGGTCAACCAGCACGTTTCCAGGAGGCCACAAGGATGCCTGCAATACCCCTGCGCGCCATGGTGCTGTGCGCCAACCCCGGCCGTCTGCTCAGGTACGGAGCGCTGTTCAACCGCTGCGGCTACTTCCACCTGAGCCTGTGCCTGGACCGACGGGAGCTGCGGCGCTCCCTGGACCAGGGTTACCCGTACGACTATTTCCTCTACGACGGATTCCGCCTGGACCAGGGCTGCAAGGGCACGCTGGCGATGCTGGGACGCAGCGGCAGCATCCGGCGCTTCCTGCTGGTGGGCGAGCTTGATTGCCGCGAGAAGCGCCTGTTGTTCGAGTGGAGCAGAGGCCATGGCCTGAGCATCGGCGCGGTGTCCGACCGGCCTTTGGGCCAGGTCGCCCTGGCCGCGTTGATCAAGCGTGATCGCGGCTGTCCCGACCTCCTGCGCGGTATCGCCTGAGGCGGCTCCCGGGAAGATGCGGTAAGGTCGTTTTCCAACCTTCCATGGCGAGACAGCGCATGACCGTCCAGGCCGACATCCTCAAGGCGATCGAAGGCATCGAGCATGGCTTCCAGCAAGCCGGCCAGGCACTCTCCGAGCGGATATTCCATTGCCGGCAGGTGCATGGCGCCGAGATCGTCGACGCGCGCTCGCTGTCGGAATCGGGACGGCATGCCGCCGACGGCGTCTTCAGCGAAGGGCCGTTGGCGGTCGCGGTGGTCACCGCGGACTGCCTGCCGATTCTCATGAGCAGCCGCGACGGTCGGGTGGTGGCCGCCCTGCATGGCGGCTGGCAGGGGCTCGTCGCCGGTATCGTCGGCGCGGCGGTGGCGCGCTTCAATGCGCGCGGCGTCGCCAGCGCGGACATCCGGGTCGCCATCGGTCCCGGGATCAAAGCCTGCTGCTACGAGGTGAGTGCCGGGTTCATCGAGGCGTTGCAGGTCGGCCACGGCCGCCTCTGGGAGGGCGCGGCGCCGCCCTGGAGCCAGCGTCGTCCGCTCCCCGAGCGGCCGCCCCGGTTCGCTCCGCCCGAGCCAAGGCAGGCGGAGCAGGGCGCCTGGCTGGACCTGGTGGCCTTCTGTCGCCAGTTGTTCCAGGCCGCCGGCGTCGGGCCGGCGCAGATCGAAGCCAGCGCCGTCTGCACTTACTGTTCCGGCGATGCGTTCGCCAGTCATCGCCGACGCCAGCGCCTGGGCGAGGAGAAGCGCCAGCAGTACGCCTGGATCGCGCGCAAGCCGTGACCGCGTATCGGTATTGTCCGGAAATCCTGGATAGTCATGACGGTTGTCGGCTGTTTATCCGCCAATAGCCGGCTTCTAGACTTTTCTTGTCGATGCGTGGCTGTCGCCACGCTCATTCCAGGAGAGTCCCAGCATGCCTGACATCACCCAAGCCGCCATCGTCACCGGCGCCTCCCGCGGCATCGGTCGCGCCATTGCCCGGCGGTTGGCCGCCGACGGTTTCGCGGTCGCGGTCAACTATGCCGGCAACCAGACCATGGCCGACGAGGTCGTGGCCGAAATCGTCGCCGCCGGCGGCGCGGCCATCGCCGTGCAGGGCGACGTGGCCAGCGCGGAGGACATGGACAAGCTGTTCGAAGCCACCAGGGGCGCCTTCGGCCGCATCGACGTGGTGGTCAACAGCGCCGGCACGATGCCCTACCTGAAGATCGCCGATGGCGACCTGGAGGGCTTCGACCGGGTGATCCGCACCAACCTGCGCGGCGCCTTCATCGTGCTTGGCCTGGCTGCCCGGCATGTCGAGCGCGGCGGACGGATCATCGCCCTGTCCACCAGCGTGATCGCCCGGGCGCTGCCCAGCTACGGTCCGTACATCGCGTCCAAGTCCGGGGTCGAGGGGCTGGTGCACGTGCTGGCCAACGAGTTGCGCGGCCAGGACATCAGGGTCAACGCGGTGGCGCCCGGCCCGGTGGCCACCGAGCTGTTCTTCAACGGCAAGAGCGCCGAACAGATCGACCAGATCGCCAGGCTGGCGCCGCTGGAGCGCCTCGGCGAGCCGGACGAGATCGCCGCGGCGGTGTCCTTCCTCGCCGGGCCGGACGGGGCCTGGGTCAACTCCCAAGTGCTGCGGGTCAACGGCGGTTTCGCCTGAGCCGCTGTACCGGGACGACGCGTCGAAGGTTTCGGCTGCGCTATCTATCGGTTCCTTTCGCCGCTGTCGGCCCGTTGCGAGTCGGCGTCGCGTCTACGCCAATAGTCGTCCTCATCGGTCTGGCGTTCGCTCAGCTGTTTCCCGCTGCGTGCGTCGAACTCCAGGATCCAGAAGGTGGCAGGCTCCTTCTGGTCGTCGCGAAGGTAGCTTCGGTAGGTGAAGCGGTCCCTATCCTGAAGCAGGACCACGCGGTCGATGGTTCCTTCGTGATGGCGTACCTTGGCTTGCCGATTGATGCGGAACTCCGGAGTCAGCCGGTGCCGATCGATGATTGCATCCTTTTCCTCGTCGCCGAGGATGGCCGGGGCGGCCTGGACATGGCTGGCGATAAGCAGCAGGGCGGCGAGGAGGAGGGGGCTTGGCGAGGGCATGGGAGGCCTGGGAAGTGGCAGGTGGACTGTGCTGGGACCGCTCTTGCGGATTCCGGTTCCGGCGCTTCGGTTTCGACGTGTGGCGGGTCCGCTCAGTCGCCGGGACCGCCGAGTAGCAGCATCTGGTTGCCATCCGCGGCGTCCGGCGCGAATCCCTCGGGACACTTGCCTTTCAGGTGCCAGGCGAAGGCGATGATCTCAGCGATGGTGCGATACAGCGCTTCCGGAATGGCGTCGCCGAGTTCCAGGCGGGCGAGCAGGCGGACCAGCTCGGCGTTCTCGTAGATCGGTACCTCGTAGTCGCGGGCGATGGCCAGGATCGCCTCGGCCAGTTCGGCGTCGCCCTTGGCGGAAAGGGTCGGCGCGGCCTGGCCGTCGTAGCTCAGGGCGATGGCCTGGCGCGGGGCGGGTGACTGCTTTCTGTTCATGCGGTTTCGTCTACCCAGCGTTGTTCGATGGTCGCTCGCGGGCCCTGGGGCGGGCGGCCGCGTTGGCAGGTGATCTCGCCAACGGTCAGGCCGGCGTCGCGCAGGCGTTGGCGCAGGTGGCCGAGTTCATGCTCGACCAGCCGTGCGGTCGCGTCTCGCTCGGCCCAAAGCTGGCTGGACAGGCTGCCGCGTAGCAGGGTCGCCTGGGCGTGCAGCGGTCCCAGCGGCTCCAGGTCGAAGGCCAGTTCGACGCGCCAGAGGCTTTCGCGGGCCTCTTCGCCGGTCTTGCGCTGTTCTTCCTGGAACTTCACCTGCAACGGTACCACCGAGTGCTGATGGCGCATGGGCACCTCCATCTGCCAGGTCGCCAGTTGGGTGCCATCCGGCAGGGTGCTGGTCTGCGCCAGGCTCGACAACTGATGGGTCTGCAGGCGGGAGATCGCCGCGGCGGCAAGGCGCAGCAGCGACTCCAGTTCCATGTCCTCGTCGAACAGTTGGAGAACCTTGCTCGGCAGGGGAAAGTTCAGTGCCTGGGTCTTGTTGGCGCTCTGTCCCAGGTTGCCCAGGGCGTTGCGGACAAAGGCCGGCAGCGCCTGGGCCAGGTTCGCCGTGTTGCCGGCGAACATGCCCGGCGCCTGGGCGCCGGTCGGCGGCAGCGGCGACAGCTGGGCGAACAGGCGCAACAGGTTGGCCTTCAGGTCCTGGCCGAGATGATCGGTGGCGCCCTGCATCAGGCGCGCCTCGAGGAACAGGCCGCTCTGCTGCAGGGCCTGGCCGAGCAGCTTGGAATCGCCCATCTTCTGCGCCTCCGGCAGGCCGGCGAAGAGGCGCTCCACGGCCTGGCGCAGGCTGTCCGGCAGGTCGTTGCGGCCGTTCAGCCCCTGCAGGGCGGCGAACAGGCCTTCCAGGGAAGCCTGGCGGGCGCTCTGCCCGGCCAGTTGCTGGCCCAGCGCAAGCTGGTCGAGGCGTCCGCTGAGCGGCAGGAAGTCGATCTGCTGGCTGTTTTTCACCAGCGCCGTGAGCAGGCTGCCGACCGGCAGCGCCTGGGGCGAGTCGAGGCTCAGCTTGCTGCCGGCGAGCGGCGTGTTGAGCAGGTTCAGCAGGACCCGGTAGACCACCTGCTGGGCCTTGTCCGCCGGCAGCGCGGTGCTGGACAGGACCTTGCCCTGGAGCAGGGTGCCGGGCGGCAGTTGCTCCAGGTCGAGGCTGCTCAGCGGGCCAGCGCCGGCCATGCTGTCGAGCAGGGTTGCAACCACGCTGGTGTTGCTGGTGGCGCTGACGTTGAGCAGGTTGCCCGGCACCAGCGGCCGATTGCTCTGCACTTCCACCAGGCTCTGCCCGCTGTTCGCCAGGGTCAGCTTGAGCAGGACCTGGAAATTGTTCGCCAGGCCTTCCTTGACCGCGAGCACCTCGGCCTTGCCCGACTCGCCTTCGCCCAGCAGGCCGGCCAGGGTCTGCACCAGCTTCAGGGTCATCTCGGCGTCGGCCTGGGCGTTGCCCTGCGATTGCGCCGGCGGCAGCGGGCGTGGGGCGGAGACCGGGGGTAGTGGCGGGGAAGCGCCTATCTCGGCTGGCATGGGTAACAACCTGTCTTAAACGACCCTGCGGAGGCTGGGGAAGGGCGTGTATAATGCCGCGCCTGTCAAACAGGCTGGCCGCGTCGTCACCAGTATAGCGGCCGTGTTTATCCCGACTTTAGGGTCTGTTCCGTGAAGGCCTCCGGCGCCGCGACGAGGAGAGACGCTTGGCGATGTTGTTCGATGTCCGATCCTGCTGAAGTCCCCACAGCCAGCCCCTTGCTGGAAACCGTCGGGCTCGCCTGCGAGCGCGACTGGCGCATGCTGTTCGAGCGCCTCGACCTGCGCCTGGCCGCCGGCGAGATGTTGCAGGTGGTGGGTCCCAACGGCAGCGGCAAGACCAGCCTGCTGCGCCTGCTGTCCGGACTGATGCAGCCGACCGCCGGGGAAGTCCGCCTGAACGGCCGGCCGCTCGCCGAACAGCGCGGCGAACTGGCCCGCAGCCTGCTGTGGATCGGCCACGCCGCGGGAATCAAGGGCCTGCTCAGCGCCGAGGAGAACCTCACCTGGCTCTGCGCGCTGCACCAGCCGGCCAGCCGCGAGGCGATCTGGCAGGCCCTGGCCGACGTCGGCCTGCGTGGCTTCGAGGACGTTCCCTGCCACACCCTTTCCGCCGGCCAGCAACGCCGCGTGGCGCTGGCCCGCCTGTACCTGGACGCACCGCCCTTGTGGATCCTCGATGAACCCTTCACCGCCCTCGACAAACAGGGGGTGGCGCAACTGGAAACGCACCTGGCCGGGCATTGCCAGCGCGGCGGGATGGTGGTGCTGACCACCCACCACAGCCTGCAGCAGATGCCCGCCGGCTACCGCGAGCTGGACCTCGGTGCGCTCAAGGCGGCCAGCGGCGCGACGGTCGAGCCGGCGCTGGGCGACCCGGCATGAGCAACGTCTTCAGCCTGCTCCTGGCGCGCGAGGCGCGCCTGCTGTTCCGCCGACCGGCGGAGCTGGCCAATCCGCTGGTGTTCTTCGCCATCGTCATCGCCCTGTTCCCCCTGGCGGTCGGGCCGGAGAGCCAATTGCTACAAACCTTGTCGCCCGGCCTGGTCTGGGTGGCGGCGCTATTGGCCGTGCTGCTCTCGCTGGAAGGGCTGTTCCGCAGCGATTTCGAGGACGGTTCTCTGGAGCAGTGGGTCCTTTCGCCGCACCCCCTGGCTCTTCTGGTGCTGGCCAAGGTGCTGGCACACTGGCTGTTTTCCGGGCTGGCCCTGGTCCTGATGTCGCCGCTGTTCGCGCTGATGCTGGGCCTGCCGGCCCGTTGCATACCGGTGCTGCTGCTTTCCCTGTTGCTCGGTACGCCGGTGCTGAGCTTGCTCGGCGCCGTCGGCGCGGCCTTGACCGTGGGCCTCAAGCGCGGCGGCCTGTTGCTGGCGCTGCTGATCCTGCCGCTGTACATCCCGGTGCTGATTCTCGGTAGCGGGGCGCTGCAGGCTTCGCTGCAGGGACTGCCCAGCAGCGGACATTTATTGTGGCTGGCGAGCCTGACGGCGCTAGCATTGACACTCACGCCATTCGCCATCGCTGCCGGCCTGAAGATCAGCGTAGGCGAGTGAGTCCGCCCGCCGAAGGCATCGGCGGGCGTGCGGTACCGGGCGGCTGTGCCGCCCACGCTTGACCCGGGCTGGCAGCGGAAGGTCTGCCCGGTATTTCCAAAGAGCCCTGTAAACAGAGCCTGATGATGAATTGGACATGGTTTCACAAGCTTGGGTCGCCCAAGTGGTTCTACGAGATCAGCGGCCGCTGGCTGCCCTGGTTCGCCGTGGCGGCGGCGCTGCTGATCGTCACCGGCTGCGTCTGGGGGCTGGCCTTCGCGCCGCCGGACTACCAGCAGGGCAATAGCTTCCGCATCATCTATATCCATGTGCCGGCGGCCTTCCTCGCCCAGTCCTGCTACGTCATGCTGGCCGTGGCCGGTGCCGTCGGGCTGATCTGGAAGATGAAGATCGCCGACGTGGCGGTGCAGTGCGCCGCTCCCATCGGCGCCTGGATGACCTTCGTCGCGCTGCTTACCGGGGCCGTATGGGGCAAGCCGACCTGGGGCGCCTGGTGGGTCTGGGACGCGCGCCTGACGGCGATGCTGATCCTGCTTTTCCTCTATTTCGGCATCATCGCCCTCGGCCAGGCGATCAGTAACCGCGACAGCGCGGCCAAGGCCTGTGCCGTACTGGCCATCGTCGGCGTGGTGAACATCCCGATCATCAAGTACTCGGTGGAGTGGTGGAACACTCTGCACCAGCCGGCCACCTTCACCATCACCGAGAAACCGGCGATGCCGGTGGAGATGTGGTTGCCGTTGCTGATCATGGTCCTCGGCTTCTATTGCTTCTTCGCGGCCATGCTGCTGGTGCGCATGCGCCTGGAAGTGCTCAAGCGCGAGTCCCGCACCGCCTGGGCGAAAGCCGAGGTGAAGGCCCTGGTGGAGAAGGCACGATGAGCTTCGAATCGTTCGGCGACTTCCTCGCCATGGGCCATCACGGTCCCTACGTCTGGTCGGCCTACGGCATCAGCCTGCTGGTGCTGGCGATCAATGTCGCCGAGCCGCTGCTGGCCCGGCGCCGCTACCTGCAAGAAGAGGCGCGTCGTCTGCGCCGGGAGGCCCAGCAGTGAATCCGGTCCGCAAGAAACGTCTGATCATCGTCCTCGCCATCGTGGTGGGCGTCGGCGCCGCGGTGGGCCTGGCGCTGTCGGCCCTGCAACAGAACATCAACCTGTTCTACACCCCGACCCAGATCGCCAACGGCGAAGCGCCGACCGACACCCGCATACGCGCCGGCGGCCTGGTGGAAAAGGGTTCTCTGCAACGCAGCGAGGATTCGCTGAACGTGCGTTTCGTGGTCACCGACGGCGCCAAGGAAGTGACCATCGCCTACCATGGCATCCTTCCCGACCTGTTCCGCGAGGGGCAGGGCATCGTCGCCCTCGGCAAGCTGGGCGGCGACGGCGTGCTGGTGGCCGATGAAGTGCTGGCCAAGCACGACGAGAACTACATGCCGCCGGAAGTCACCAAGGCGCTCAAGGACAGCGGCCAACTGAAGCACTACGAGAACGGCAAGGCCGCCGGCGAGACCTCGTACAACCAGGAGGGCAAGTAGATGATCCCCGAACTCGGCCACCTGGCCCTGATCCTCGCCCTCTGCCTGGCCCTGGTGCAGTCGAGCCTGCCGCTGGTCGGCGCCTGGCGCGGCGACCGTCAGTGGATGAGCCTGGCGCGCCCGGCGGCCTGGGGGCAGTTCGCCTTCCTCGCCTTCGCCTTCGGCTGCCTGACCTGGGCCTTCCTGCGCGACGACTTCTCGGTGGCCTACGTGGCCGGCAACTCCAACAGCGCGCTGCCCTGGTACTACAAGTTCAGCGCCGTCTGGGGCGCCCACGAAGGTTCGCTGCTGCTCTGGGCGCTGATCCTCGGTGGCTGGACCTTCGCCGTGTCGATCTTCTCCCGGCAACTGCCGGAGGTCATGCTGGCCCGCGTGCTGGCGGTGATGGGCATGATCAGCACCGGCTTCCTGCTGTTCCTGATCATCACCTCCAACCCGTTCAGCCGCCTGCTGCCGCAGACCCCGATGGACGGCAACGACCTCAACCCGCTGCTGCAGGACGTCGGCCTGATCGTCCACCCGCCGATGCTCTACATGGGTTACGTCGGATTCTCGGTGGCCTTCGCCTTCGCCATCGCCGCACTGCTCGGCGGCCGCCTGGACGCCGCCTGGGCGCGCTGGTCGCGGCCCTGGACCCTGGTAGCCTGGGCCTTCCTCGGTATCGGCATCGTGCTCGGCTCCTGGTGGGCCTACTACGAGCTGGGCTGGGGGGGCTGGTGGTTCTGGGATCCGGTGGAAAACGCCTCCTTCATGCCCTGGCTGGTCGGCACTGCACTGATCCACTCGCTGGCGGTGACCGAGAAGCGCGGCGTGTTCAAGAGCTGGACCGTGCTTCTGGCGATCGCCGCTTTCTCCCTGAGCCTGCTGGGCACCTTCCTGGTCCGCTCCGGCGTGCTCACCTCGGTGCACGCCTTCGCCTCCGACCCGGAACGCGGGGTGTTCATCCTCGCCTTCCTGCTGCTGGTGGTCGGCGGCTCGCTGACCCTGTTCGCCCTGCGCGCGCCGGTGGTCAAGAGCCAGGTCGGCTTCGCCCTGTGGTCGCGCGAGACCCTGCTGCTGCTGAACAACCTGGTGCTGGTGGTGGCGGCCTCGATGATCCTCCTCGGGACCCTCTACCCGCTGCTGCTCGATGCCCTCAGCGGCGCCAAGCTGTCGGTCGGCCCGCCGTACTTCAACGCCATGTTCCTGCCGCTGATGGCGGCGCTGATGGCGGCGCTGGCGGTCGGCGTGCTGGTGCGCTGGAAGGACACCCCGAGCCGCTGGCTGCTCGGCATGCTGACCCCGGTGCTGGTGGCCAGCGCGGTCCTGGCGGCGGCCGGTTCGATGTACTTCGGCGATTTCAACTGGGCGGTGCTGGCGGTGTTCCTGCTGTCCGCCTGGGTGGTCCTGGCCGGTTTCCGCGACTTCCTCGACAAGACCCGGCACAAGGGCGTGCTGGCCGGCGCCCGCAGCCTGACCCGCAGCTACTGGGGCATGCAACTGGCGCACCTGGGCATCGCCGTGTGCGCCATCGGCATCGTCCTCAGCAGCCAGTACAGCGCCCAGCGTGACCTGCGCATGTCGCCCGGCGACACCGTCGAACTGGGCGGCTACCACTTCCTCTTCGACGGCGCGAAGCACCACGAAGGGCCGAACTACACCTCGGACAAGGGCAGCATCCACGTCAGCCGCGACGGCAAGGAGATCGCCACCCTGCATCCGGAGAAGCGCCTGTACACCGTGCAGAGTTCGATGATGACCGAGGCAGGGATCGATGCCGGCTTTACCCGCGACCTCTACGTGGCGCTCGGCGAGCCGCTGGAGAACGGTGCCTGGGCGGTGCGCGTGCACGTCAAGCCGTTCGTCCGCTGGATCTGGTTCGGTGGCCTGCTGATGGGCCTCGGCGGCGCCCTGGCGGCGCTCGACCGGCGCTACCGGGTGAAGGTGAAAACACGTGTGCGCGAGGCCCTGGGCCTCGCCGGTCAGGGAGCCTGAGTCTTGAAACGAGCGATTCTGCTGCTGCCGCTGGGGATCTTCCTGATCGTCGCGGTGTTCCTCTTCCGCGGCCTCTGGCTGGACCCCAGCGAGCTGCCCTCGGCGCTGATCGGCAAGCCGTTCCCGGCCTTCGACCTACCCAGCGTGCAGGACCCGGCCCGGCGCCTGACCGAGGCCGACCTCAAGGGCAAGCCGGCGCTGGTCAACGTCTGGGGCACCTGGTGCCCGTCGTGCCGGGTCGAGCACCCGGAACTGACCCGACTGGCCGAGCAGGGCGTGGTGATCTACGGGATCAACTACAAGGACGACAACGCCGCCGCCATCAAGTGGCTGAACGAGCTGCACAATCCCTACCTGCTGAGCATCAGCGACGCCGACGGCACCCTGGGCCTGGACCTGGGCGTGTACGGTGCGCCGGAAACCTACCTGATCGACAAACAGGGCATCATCCGCCACAAGATCGTCGGGGTGGTCGACCAGAAAGTCTGGCGCGAGCAACTGGCGCCGCTGTACCAGCAACTGCTGGACGAGCCGGAGGCCCGATGAAGCGTTTCCTCGCCACCGCGATGCTCGGTCTCGCCCTCTGCGGCGTGGCCCGGGCCGCCATCGACACCTACGAGTTCGCCAGCGACGCCGAGCGCGAACGCTTCCGCAACCTGACCCAGGAACTGCGCTGCCCGAAGTGCCAGAACCAGGACATCGCCGACTCCAACGCACCGATCGCCGCCGACCTGCGCAAGCAGATCTACGGCCAGTTGCAGCAGGGCAAGAGCGACGGCGAGATCGTCGACTACATGGTTGCCCGCTACGGTGATTTCGTTCGCTACAAGCCGCCGGTCAACGAGCGTACCTGGCTGCTCTGGTTCGGTCCGGGCGCCTTGCTGCTGTTCGGCGTGCTGGTGATCGGCGTGATCGTCCTGCGCCGCCGGCGCACCGCTGCCAAGGTGCAAACCACCCTGTCCGCCGAGGAGCAAGCGCGCCTCGCCAACCTGCTGAAGAACGACAAATGATCGATTTCTGGCTCGCTGCCGGCCTGCTGCTGCTGGCGGCCCTGGCATTCCTGCTGATTCCGCTGCTGCGTGGCCGTCGCGCCCAGGCCGAGGAAGACCGTACCGCCCTGAACGTCGCGCTTTATCAGGAGCGGATCGCCGAGCTGGCCGGCCAGCAGGCCGCCGGCACGCTGACCGCCGAGCAACTGGAGAATGGCCGCGCCGAGGCTGCCCGCGAACTGCTCGCCGACACCGAGGGCAGCGGCGAAGAGCGTAGCTCGCGCCTGGGCCGGGCGGTCCCGCTGGTCGCGGCGCTGCTGGTGCCGTTGGTCGCGCTCGGCCTGTACCTGCATTGGGGCGCCAGCGACAAGGTCGAGCTGGCCCGCGAATTCGCCCAGGCGCCGCACTCCATGGAAGAGATGACTGCGCGCCTGGAGCGCGCGGTACAGGCTCAGCCGGATTCCGCCCAGGGCTGGTACTTCCTCGGTCGCACCTACATGACCCAGGAACGCGGCGCCGATGCAGCGCGGGCCTTCGAACGCGCCGCCGAACTCAGCGGGCGGCAGCCGGAAGTGCTCGGCCAGTGGGCGCAGGCACTGTATTTCTCCGGTGGCAAGAAAATGACCGCGCAGATCAAGGCCCTGGCCGACGAGGCGCTGAAGGGCGACCCGGCCGAAGTGACCACCCTTGGCCTGCTCGGCATCGCCGCCTTCGAAGAGCAGCGCTACGCCGACGCCATCGGCTTCTGGGAGCGCCTGGTGTCGGTGTTGCCGAACGAGGACCCGGCACGCTCGGCGATCCAGGGCGGCATCCAGCGCGCCCGCGAGCGCATGACCGAGGCCGGGCAGACTCCGCCGGCGCCGGCCGCGCCCGCTGCCGCCGGGGTGACCCTGACGGTGAAGGTGGATATCAGCGACGCGGTGAAGGGCCAGGTCAAGGCCGACGACAGCGTGTTCGTCTTCGCCCGCGCCGTCGGCGGCCCGCCGATGCCGTTGGCAGTGAAGCGCCTGACCGTCGCCGACCTGCCGGCCGAGGTCAGCCTGAGCGATGCCGACGCCATGATGCCGCAGCTCAAGCTCAGCGGTTTCCCGCAGGTCGAGCTGGTGGCACGGGTATCCCGCGCCGGCAACGCCATCTCCGGCGAGTGGATCGGACGCGGCAAACCGTTGTCTACTGCCCAGTCGTCGGCGCAAGCGCTGACCATCGACGGCCCGGACCAGCCCCAGGCGGCCCGGCCATAACGACAATCGGTTGGGGAGGTGCGGCGGTGAAGGCGAAGTATCTGGGTCTGGCGATTCTCCTGGGCGGTCTCGGCGGGTGCGTGGTGCATCCGCCGCAGACCAGCGAACCGCCGGCCTCGCTGCCGCCGCAGAGCCAGCCGCAGCCCGGTCCGTCCAGCGCGCCCGGCGCCACCCCGCCGCGCATCACCCCGCAACCGCAGACTCCGGCGCAGCCCAGCCGCTCGCGTCCGCAGTTCGCCCCGCCGCCAGGCGGCAAGGGCGTCTGGGACGGCAGCCTGGGGGTCTACGTGATCCGTGGCGAGCGCGATCTCTACTACCGCCAGCGCACCTACTACCGGTGGGACGGCGGCTGGTTCTGGTCCACCAGCCCGCAGGGTCCATGGACCGAGACCGACGCTCGCGGCATCCCGCCCGGTCTCAGCCGGCGCTACGCCAATCCATGATCCCTAGGGGTTCTCCGGGTCGTGCCCGAGCGACTGGATGAACAGCGAGAACAGCTCCGGTTGCGAGGAAATGTCCAGCTTGGCGTACAGGTGGCGCCGATGGACCTTGATCGTCTCCGGCGAGATCGCCAGGCGCTCGGCCATGGCCTTCGACGAGTAGCCGCGAAGGATCAGGCGGGCGATCTCCAGTTCCCGTTCCGATAGCACGCTGGCGCCGAAGTGGCTGAGGGCGTCGCGTATCTGCGTGGCCATCTCTTCCTGCGGTGCAGCCGGCAACAGGCGCTGGCTGCGTTGCTGCCAGTGCTGCTGCATCAGCGCCAGGACCCAGCTCGAGAGCAAGCCGAGCATCCCGCATTCCTCGTCGGCGAACATCCTCTGCATGCCCAGCGACAGCGACAGCGCGCCCTGGCCGGGCACCTGTAGGATGAACTGCACCTCGTCCTCCAGAACGTTGTCGTGGAAGTAGCTGAGGTAGTACTCGCTCTGCCGGAAATGGTCCGGGGCGATCTCCTCGAGGCGGTACAGGCCGCTGGCCAGGCCTTCCCGGCAAGCCTGGTAGAAGGGGTCGAGCAGGTACAGCCCGTTCAGGTAGGCGAGCATCGAGGCCGGCCCGGCGTGCGGTTCGGCGTCGTATTCCTCCAGGGCCACCGGCACGCCGTTGGCGGGGTAGAAGATCGCCAGGGCGTTGTCGAACGGCAGGTGCTGGCGCAGCAGCAGGATCAATTGCTTCCAGAAACGGTTGCCGCCGATCTGTTCGATGGCGCGGCCCAGGCTGGCGTGCATGCCGATGTCCCGGAACAGGGTGTGCATCCGTATTCGCTCCACGGTGGGTTTTCGCAGGCTCCGGTTTGCGGCTTTTCCACCCGCCGCGTCAAGGGGCGTAACCCCAAAGGGTGATTGGCCCGCCGGTTCCGCGCTCCTAGAGTCGGCCCATAACCAGCGCCCCGGCAAGGGGCCGCCGCGAGTCTCCGTTACTGCCTCAACTTCAATAACAATCAGAGGACAACGACATGAGCTCTTCCCCCGCGCCCGAAAGTGCGCTGAAACCCACGCTGGGCGTGTTCGACGTGGTCGCCATCACCGTTTCCGCAGTCACTCCCGCCAGTTCCGTCTTCGTCATCGCCCCCTTCGCCATCCAGCAGGCCGGCACCGGCGCTTTCTGGGCCTTCGCCCTGGCCGGGGTGCTGGCGCTGATGTTCGCCTGGTGCTATGCCGAGCTGGGCAGGGCGCACAGCACCGCCGGCGGCGAGTATGTCTACGCCAAGCGGGTGTTCGGCGGCTTGGCCGGCTACGCCACCTTCCTCACGGTGCTGGCGATGCTGCTGTTCATCCCGCCGGTGCTCGCCACCGGCGCGGCGACTTACCTGAACGCTGCCCTCGGCACCCACTTCGATGCGCAGACCGTGGCCCTGGCGATCGTTGCCTTCAGCTACCTGCTGGGCATCCTCAACATCCGCGTCAACGCCTGGGTCACGGGTACCTGCCTGCTGCTGGAAGTGGCGGCGCTGCTGGTGATCGTCGGCCTCGGTTTCGGCCATGCACAGCAACCGGCGAGCGTCCTTCTGCAGCCGCAGGTAGTCGGCGACGGCGGGCTGCTGGCGATCGCACCCTGGGCATTGGTGATCGGAGCGGTCGGTACCGCGCTGTTCTCCTACAACGGTTTCGGCGGCGCGGTGCTGCTCGCCGAGGACATGAAGGACGGCGGTCACAGCGTGCATCGCGCGGTGCTCTGGTCGCTGGCGCTGGTAGTACTGATCGAGATCGTCCCGCTCGCCGCGCTGCTGATCGGCGCGCCGTCGCTCCCGGCGATGCTCGCCAGCCCCGACCCGATCGGCTACCTGTTGAACAGCCATGGCAACGAGACGCTGTCGCGCCTGGTCAGCGCCGGGATCTTCCTCTCGGTGTTCAACGCCATCGTCGCCATCGTCATCCAGAGCGCCCGGGTGATCTTCAGCAGCGGTCGCGACGCGCTCTGGATGCCGGCGTTGAACCGTGCCTTCACCCGTATCCATCCGCGCTGGGAATCGCCCTGGCTGGCCACGCTGTTCCTCGCCATTCCCTCGGCGGCGCTGAGCTTCAGCTCCAACCTGGCCGAACTGACCTCGTTCACCGTGTTGCTGATCGTCATGGTCTACCTGATCGTCGCCCTCTGCGCGCTGTTCAGCCGGGTGCTGCGGCGCGACCGCGAGCATCCCTACCGGATGCCGCTGTGGCCGCTGCCGGCGCTGCTGGCGGTGAGCGGCGCGGGATACCTGCTGCTCAACCTGTTCCTGGCGGCCTCGGCCAGGGACGTGATGATCATTGTCGGACTGCTGGCGGTGTCGGTGATTCTCTACTGCACCTACGGCAAGCTCAGTCCGGCGTTCCAGAAGCTTTGAAACAGGAGTCCGCATGCGCGCTCGACAACTTGGCATCACCCTCGGCCTGGGCACTCCCGGCCCGTTCAACGCGATCACCGACGTTCCCGGCGTGCGCGTCGGCCACAGCACCCTGAACCAGCGGATCGACGGCAGGCAGGTTCGCACCGGCGTCACCCTGGTCCAGCCGCGCGCCGGTGCGGCGCGCCTGCAACCCTGCTTCGCCGGCTGCCATGTGCTCAACGGCAACGGCGACGCCACGGGCCTGGAGTGGATCCGCGAAGCCGGCCTGCTGACCACCCCGATCGCCATCACCAATACCCACAGCGTCGGCGCGGTGCGCGACGCGCTGATCGCCGAGGAGCGCGCCGAACTCGGCGACAGCGGGCTGTACTGGTGCATGCCGGTGGTGATGGAGACCTTCGACGGCCTGCTCAACGATATCTGGGGCCAGCATGTCGGCGCCCGCCAGGTCGGCGAGGCGCTGGCCTGCGCCGAGTCCGGACCGGTCCGCGAAGGTTCGGTGGGCGGCGGTACCGGGATGATCTGTCACGAGTTCAAGGGTGGCATCGGTAGCGCATCGCGGCGGCTTCCGGCGGAGCAGGGCGGCTGGACGGTGGGCGCGCTGGTCCAGGCCAACCACGGCCAGCGCCGCGAGCTGCGGGTCGACGGCTATCCTGTCGGCCGCCGGTTGGGCGACATCCCCTCGCCGTTCAGCGAGGAAGGCACCCCGGGTATGGGCTCCATCGTGGTGATCCTGGCCACCGATGCGCCGCTGTTGCCGCACCAGTGCCAGCGCCTGGCGCAGCGCGCCTCGATCGGCGTCGCGCGCACCGGCGGCGGTACCGAGGACTCCAGCGGCGACGTGTTCCTCGCTTTCGCCACCGGCAACCAGGACCTGCCGCCAGCCGACTATGCGCGCAAGGACCTGCCGCAGAGCACGCCGCTGCGGATGCTCAACAACGACCACATCTCGCCGCTGTTCGCCGCGGCGGCGGAGGCGGTGGAAGAAGCCATCGTCAACGTGCTGCTGGCCGGCGAGGACATGCGCACCGAGGACGGCCGGCTGGTGCCGGCGCTGAAGGGGGAGAGGCTCCTGGCGGCGCTGCGCGAGACCGGCTGGCCGGGACGCTGAAAGCGGCTCAGCGCCAGCCGCGGGTGCGCGCCACCGCTTCGCTGAAACGCACCTGCCAGCGCCGGGCGGTGCCGGCGTCGACCCGCGGCTGGAACTCCGTGCGAGTGTTGCGCGGCTCCGCCAGTTCGTGGCCGAGGCCACGTGCGGCAAGGGCGGCGCAACCGAAGGCGGTGAGTTCGTCGAAGCGCTGGGTGACGATGCGCCGTTGCAGGCTGTCGGCGAGGAACTGGGCGAAGTAGGGGCTGCGCGCCAGGCCGCCGTCGATGGACAGGCGGTCGGTGACCTTCAGGTAGCCGTCCATCGCCTGGATCACCTCGGCGCTGCGCAGCACCACGCCTTCGAGCAGGGCCTGGCAGAGGTCCTCGCGGCGGGTGCCGGCGTCCATTCCCAGCCACATCGCGCCGGCGCTGCGGTCCCAGTGCGGGCATGCGAGTCCCGACAGGGCCGGGACGAAGGCCAGGCCGCGCTCGATGGCCGGCGGCCGGTCGAAGCCGGCCAGTTCCGAGAAGTCGCTGAACAGGCCGAGACGCCCGGCCCACTCGACCGCGGCGCTGGCGTCGTAGACCCCGCCGTCCATGGCGTACACCGGTTTGCCATCGATCTGCCAGGCGATGGTGGCGAGCAGGCCTGTCTCCGGCGAGCGGATGATCCGCTCGCCGCTGAGAGTCAGGGCGAAGGCGCCGGTGCCGAAGGTGATCTTCGCATCACCGGGCTGGCGGCAGCCGTGACCGTAGAGCGAGGCCTGCTGGTCGACCACCGAGGCCGTCAGCGGGGTGTTGCCGATCACCCCGAAATGGCCGACGGTATCGCGGATTTCCGGCAGGCACTCGATCGGCACGCCGAACAGGGCGCACAGGTCGGGGTCCCAGCGGCCCTCGGCGAGGTTCATCAATGCGGTACGCGAGGCGGTGGTGACGTCGGTGGCGAAGGTTCCGCACAAGCGGTCGAGAAACCAGGCATCGCTGGTTCCCAGGCGCAGGCGGCCTGCCTTCAAAGCCCGGCGAGCGGCAGGAAGGTGCTCGACGATCCAGCCCAGCTTGCTGGCCGAGAAATAGGCATCGAGCGGCAGGCCGCTGCGTTCCAGGACCAGCGCCTCGGCGCCGCTGGCGCGTAGACGCTCGATGTGCGGGGTGGTGCGGTTGTCCTGCCAGACGATCAGCGGCGACAACGGCTCGCCGCTGCGGGCGTCCCAGGCCATGCAGCTTTCGCCCTGGTTGGCGAGGCCGATGGCGTCGACCCGGCCGCTGGCCTCCAGGCAGCGTTGCAGGTTGGCCAGCAGTTCCAGCGGATCGTGCTCGACCCAGCCGGACTGCGGATGATGTTGCTGGTGACGCAGCGCCAACTGAATATCGGCGCTGCCGTCCTGGCTGGCAACCAGCACGCGGGTACTGGTGGTTCCCTGGTCGAGGGCGGCGATTCGCATGGTCGGTTCTCTTCGCGGGTTCAGTGGCCGGAGGTGAGGAAGGCGACTTCCAGGCGTCGGGTGTCCGGCGGTAGGCGCAGGGCGGCCAGCGGCACCAGCAGGCGGCGTTCCGGCAGGCAGGACAGGGCGCGCTCCCACACCGGGCGACCATCGGCCAGTATCCGCAGGCGGCCGCTGGCGGCCTCGCTTACGCGTAGCTGCAGATGCGCCAGGCCGGGTGTCGGGTCGGCCAGCAGCCGCTGCGGCACGCACAGCTTGAGCGGACCGCTGCAATCGATGGCGATACCGGGCGCGGCGACCGGCAGTTCGGCCCGCAGGTCGGCGGCCAGCAGGCCGGCTATCCTTCGTCCCTCGCGGAACGACCAGCCGGCGGTCTCGATCGGCCGGAGCAGGTTGCCGGCGGCGAAATAGGTGGGGTCGGAGCAGCGGCCGAACTGATCGATGCGCGGGCCGCCGCTGGCCGGGTCCAGTTCCAGGTGGCTGAGGCGGACCAGGCTCGATTCGGGAACGAAGCGTCCGCTGAGGAGGATGCCGTCGCAGGCGATCCGTTCGACCCGCCCGTCGCCCAGGCGTACCCGCGCCGCCTCGACCCGGCCGCGGCCTTCGATCTCCAGCAGCTCGCTGGAGAAGTGCATCGGTACTCCGCACAGCCTGGGAAACAACGATAGCGGCCAACGCGCAGTGGCCCGTGCGTTGCGTTCGAGCATGGCCACCGGGCGGATGCCGGCACGCCGGCAACTCATCACGGCGGACAGGCTGACCAACTCGGTGCCGACGATCAGCGGCCGTTCGAACGGCTTCAGGCCTTGCAGATAGAGATAGGCTTGCAGCGCGCCGGTATTGATCACGCCCAGTGGCCGGTCGCCGCCCAGCAGGCGCGCCGAGCGCGGCGTCTCGCGTGCGCCGGTGGCCAGCAGCACGCGTGTCGCGCGCAGACTGCGCGGGCCTTCGGGGGTGGCCAGTTGCAGCAGACCGGCGGCGGCGAGAGCGACCACGCTATGGCGCAGGCGGATATCCACCCCGGCCCGTTCAGCCTGTTCGACGTTACGCAGCGCGTAGGCCGGGCCGGTCAACAGGCGGCCGTGCTCGCGCAGGCCGAACGGCGGATGCGCGCAATGCCGGGGTATACCGCCGGCCTCGCCGTCGCGCTCCAGCACGCAGACCCGGGCGACGCCCTGGCGGCGTAGTTCGATGGCGGCCGCCAATCCGGCGGGACCGCTGCCGACGATGGCGACGTCGACCTGTTCAGTGATGCTCATGGCAACTCCCGGTGGCGAGGGGCTGGGCGAGGCGGCCGGCGCTCAGCTCGGCGACCCGCGCGTTGCAGTAGAAACCCTGGCAGCGTCCCATGCAGGCGCGGGTGCGACGCTTCAGGCCGCCGAAGTCGCCGGCTGGCAGCGGGCCTTCCAGGGCGGCGAGGATTTCCCGGCGGGTGACCATCTCGCAGTGGCAGACGATCTCGTCGTAGCCGGGACGCTGCCAGTCGCGCGGCAGGTGTTCGGCGAGGTTCGGTACCTGCGGCCAGAGCGGCTCGCGAACCGCTTCGTGGAAGCGCTCGCCCTGGTAGAGACGATAGACGTGGCGTGCGATGCCCAGCGCCGCGGTGAGACCGGTGGAACGGATGCCGCCGACACTGATCCAGTTGCGTCCGTCGACCTGGCGGATGCGGTATTCCTTCTTTTCGCTGGCCGGTCGCAATCCTGCGTAGGTGGCGGTGACCGGCATGCCGCGCAGGCCGGGGATCCGCTCGACGGCGGCGTCGATCAGTCGCTGCAGGGTGTCGCTGTCGACCCGTGCCTGTTCGCGGTCGTCCTGTTCCTCGGCGGTGGGGCCGGCGAGCAGGTTGCCGAAGACAGTACGGGTGAATACCACCCCCTTGGTCCGCTCGTTGGGTACCGGTAGCAGGATGTGCCGCAGCAGCGCCGCGGCGGCCTTGTCGAAGACCACGAACTGGCCCTTGCGCGGATGGATGGCGAAGCTCGCCGCGCCGAGCAGGCGCTGTTCCAGTTGGTCACCGAAGAGTCCGGCGCAGTTGATTACCTGGCGCGCGCGCAGATCGCCGCGGCGGGTATGCAACAGCCATTCGCCGCCGTCGAAGGCGCCGTCCAGCACTTCGACGTCGAAACAGGCCTCGGCGCCATGGGCCAGCGCCTGTTGCAGATAGGCGAGCGGCGCGGACCAAGGGTCGACCAGATGTTCCCCGGGGACCCGCACCGCGCCGAGCACGTTGCCGGCCAACTGCGGCTCCAGCGCCAGGACCTCGTCGCGACCGACCTGGCGGACGTCATCGACACCGTTGCCGTGGGCCTGCTCGACGATAGCCGGCAGGCGCGCCAGATCCTCGTCGCTCCATGCCGCCACCAGGGCGCCGGTTTCCAGCAGCGGCAGGTTGAGGCGCGCATGGATGTCGCGGTATTCGCGATAGCCCTCCTGCATGCAGACCAGTTCGATGCTGCCGGGCGGCGCGTCGAAACCGGTATGGAGGATCGCGCTGTTGCCCTTGCTGGCACCGGAGAGGATGTCGGTGCTTTTTTCCAGCAGGACCACCCGCGCACCTTCCAGGGCGAAGCGGCGGGCCATGGCGCAACCCACCACGCCAGCGCCGATCACTGCAACGTCGAAGATCGCGGTCTTTGTCGCAAGCGGCTCAGTCATCGTTTCTGCCTGTTTCTTTTGGTATCAGTTTGCTTTTTGACCGTAACACTGATTTTTCACACAGAATTCTATGTGAAATTTGTTGTTTTAATGTGGCAACTGAAAGAGAAACAGTCAATCGATTAATCGACGGGCAGCCACCGGCACAGCCCCGGCCTGTCTCCGGGGCTGCGCGCGAGGGGAGTCAGGCCTGCGGGGTGCGCAGGGGGGCTTCGTGGACTTCCACCCGCGCCTGTTGCAGGGCTTCCCAGAGTTCCCCGGTAGGCTTGCGGTCGACCACCAGGCGGTTGATCCGGCTCAGCGGGAAGACCTGGAACAGGGCGCGCCGGCCGAGCTTCGAGGAGTCGGCGATAACCGTCAGTTGGCGGGCCTGGGCGATCATGGCACGGGCGATCTCGGCTTCCTCGATGGAAAAATCCATGGCGCCATCGCCGTTTAGCGCGCCGACGGTGATCACCGCATGCTCGGCGTTGAACCGGGCGATCTGCTCGATGGCCAGGGCGCCGACGTTCTGTTCGGATTCCGGGCGGTACTCGCCGCCGATCATGAATGCACGGTTGCCGGAGGCGCCGACGCTGCCGGCGATCAACAGCGAGTTGGTGATCACCGTCAGATGGCTCTGGCGCGCCAGTTCGCGGGCGAACAGCAGGGTGGTGGTGCCGGTGTCGATGAAGATGCTGTCACCGGGCCCGAACAGGCCGGCGGCGTAGCGGGCGACTGCGCGTTTTTCCTGGGCGTGCTCGTTCATTCGCGTCTGGAAGGCGTTCTCGTGCTCGCCGCTGGGCGGCAGGGCGGCCCCTCCGTGGAATTTGCTGACCAGGCCTTGTTCGGCCAGCGCGGCGAGGTCGCGGCGAATGGTTTCCTGAGAGGTGGAAAGGGTCCGCGCCAGTTCGTCCACCGAGATCCGCTCGCGCTGGCGCAGCAATTCGAGAATGTGGCGGCGGCGTTCCTCGGGGCGCATCGTGTTCTCCCATGGGCCGCATCCTGGTGCGGCGATTGTTACCGTGAATCGCCCGGTAGCGCCTGGCGGCGCTGGGCGGAAGGGGGCGGGGCGAGGCTTTGCGCAGGCCCGGCGGAAAATCCCACAGGTCCGTAAGGCAGGTACGCTCTTGGATTGGCCGCCTACTTGACCGTATGGGTGACCAATTTAGGTAAAACGAACCTTCAAATCAACACGAAAACCAAATTGTGGCACGCGAAATGCGAGTGTTCGCTTCGGCGGAGCGACCGGCGTGGCCGGCCTCCCGACCAGACAACCAGAAGAACGCATCCCGCTACGGGAGCCTGCCGAGGGGAGAACGACGCAGATGGCCGAGTTCGGAAACTATGTGATTTACCTGATCATGCTGGGTGCGGTACTTGGCGCGCTGGCTTCCATCCTGCGCCCGGAAAGCGGTCTGGGCCGCGAGTTCGTCAACGGCATCCACGCCATCGGTCCGGTGTTCCTCGCCCAGGCCGGCATCATGGTAGCCATTCCCTATCTGTCGAAGGCGATTTCCCATGCCCTCGGCCCGTTCTTCCAGACCCTCGGTTCCGACGTATCCATCGCCGCGCTGTCGATCATCGCGGTGGACATGGGCGGCTACCAGTTGGCCGATGCCCTGACCGCCAACCGCGACATGTGGATTACTGCCATGCTGGTGGGCTACACCTCCGGCGCGACCATCGTCTACCTGATCCCGGTCGGCCTGACCATGCTCGAGCGCAAGGACCACAAGTACCTGGCGCTGGGGGCGATGGCCGGGTTGATCAGCATTCCGTTCGCGGTGCTGGCGGCGTTGCTGCTGATTACCCTCAACCACATCCCGGTGCGCGAACTGGTATCGACCGGTTCGCCGGCCCTGCACTACCTGTCGCTGGACTTCCTCGACATGCTTCGGCTGCTGGCGCCGCTGTTCGTCTTCTGCTTCCTGCTGGCCGCCGGCCTGAAGTACCGGGCGACGGCGATGGTCACCGGGTTCCTGGTATTCGGCAAGGTGATGGACGCGTTCATCAAGATGGCCCTGGCGCTTTCCATCGTCCAGCACTTCACCGGAGTCTTCACCAAGGTCTTCGGCGGCTGGGGCTTCGACCCGATGTTCGCCGACGAGAAAGAGTTGTTCCGCGCCATCGAGATCGCTGGCTACATCGGCATCATGCTGGCCGGGACCTTCCCCATCTGCTACCTGTTCCAGCGCTACTGCAAGCGCCCGATGGCGGTCCTCGGCCGTTACCTGGGGCTGTCCCAGCCGGGCGCCACCGCCTTTGTCATGGTACTGGCGAACATCATCGCCACCTACCACCTGTTCAAATACATGAATGCTCGCGACAAGGTGCTTTGCGTGGCCCTGGGCGTCTGCGCCCAGGCCACCATCGGCGATCACCTGGCATTCACCGCCAACTTCCAGCCGACGCTGATCCTGCCGATCCTGCTCGGCAAATTGTTCGGCGGCCTGCTGGCGGTATTCATCGCCATCCGCATCTCGGTGCCTGCCGCCGAGCGCTATGCGCGGCAGGAGCAGGAGCATGACGAGGCGGAAAAAAGCGCCCTGCACGCAGCCTGAAACATCCCCCGACGAGCGCCGCGAGCCATCGCGGCGTCGCTTTCCGCAACGAGGTAACCATGCGCAAGATATTCCTAGCCTGTCCCTACAGCCATGCCGACGCCGAGGTGGTCGAGCAGCGCTTCCGTGCCTGCAACGAGGTCGCGGCGACCATCGTCCGCGCCGGCCACGTGGTATTCAGCCAGGTCTCCATGTCCCACCCGATCAACCTGTGCCTGGCCGAGCTCGACCGCGCGGCGATCGGCAGGTTGTGGGCGCCGGTGGACGCCTTCTACATGGATCACCTGGAAGAGCTGATCGTCCTCGACCTGCCGGGCTGGCGAGACAGCGCCGGCATCCGCCGCGAGATGGAGTTCTTCGAGGCCGGCGGACAGCGGGTCAGCCTCTGGTCCGAGGTGGAGCACGAGTTTCGCTGAGGCGGCAGTGGCTGAACTGCAAGCCGAATGAAAAAGCCGGAAGCGCGAGCGCTTCCGGCTTTTTCGTCAAGCGGCGAGGGATCAGTTGGGGCTGTAGATCTGGTCGAATACGCCGCCGTCGATGAAGTGGGTCTTCTGCACGCTGCGCCAGTCGCCGAAGGTCTTCTCCACCGAGAAGAAGTCGACTTTCGGGAAGCGGTCGGCGAACTTGGCGAGGATCTCCGGGTTGCGCGGGCGCAGGTAGTTGTTGGCGGCGATGGTCTGGCCCTCGTCCGACCACAGGTACTTCAGGTAGGCCTCGGCCTGGGCGCGGCTGCCTTTCTTCTCGACCACCTTGTCGACCACCGCCACGGGGGGCTCGGCCTCGGCGGACACGCTCGGGTAGACCACCTCGAAGCCGCCTCGGCCGAATTCGCGGGCGATCATCTCGGCTTCGTTCTCGAAGGTCACCAGTACGTCGCCGATCTGGTTCTGCATGAAGGTAGTGGTGGCGGCGCGGCCGCCGGTGTCGAGCACCGGTACCTGCTTGAACAGCTTGCCGACGAATTCCTTGGCCTTGTTCTCGTCACCGCCGTTCTTCAGCACGTAGCCCCAGGCGGAGAGATAGGTGTAGCGGCCATTGCCGGAGGTCTTGGGGTTCGGCACCACTACCTGGACGCCGTCCTTGAGCAGGTCCGGCCAGTCCTTCAGGGCCTTGGGGTTGCCCTTGCGAACGATGAACACGGTGGCCGAGGTGAACGGCGCGCTGTTGTTCGGCAGGCGGGTCGCCCAGTCCTTCGGCACCAGGCCGCCGTTGTCGGCGAGGGCGTCGATGTCGGTGGCCTGGTTCATGGTGATGACGTCGGCGGGCAGACCGTCGATCACCGAGCGCGCCTGCTTGCTGGAACCGCCATGGGACATCTGGATGGTGATGTTCTCGCCTTTCTCCGCTTTCCAGTATTTCTGGAAGGCCGGGTTGTATTCCTTGTAGAAGTCGCGCATCACGTCGTAGGAGACGTTGAGCAGGGGCTGGGCGGCGTGAGCGGCGCCGCCGAGCGCCAGGCCGGCGGCCAGCAGGGAGGCGCTGAACAGTCGTTTCACAGGGCAGTTCCTTTGAGCATGTTGTAGTGGCTCGACTATAACGTCGGGTTATATGCAGGGTAAATATCAAAAACTGCTTTGCTTATTACCCGCTCGAGCCTATGCCGCGGCCGGCGCTTTGGCCAGCGCTAGTCGAGGCCGCTGACCGCCAGGTCCTTGGGATACTCCACGCTGAACTTCAGGGTGGCGCTGCGTTTCTCGCCGGGTTGCAGGGTCCAGTCCCACTTCAGCTTGCCGTCGTCCTCGCGCTTGACTTCCTGCGCCTTGGGTTCCAGCAAGGTGACATGGATCTGCTCGTTGCGCGAGACCGGCAACTGGTCCTCGAACTGCACGCGTTCGGCGTTCTTGTGGTTGTTGCGCACGTCGATGCGGAATTCGTAGTTGACCCGCGTGCGGTTGCCGATCAGGCCGCTGCTGTCGGTATAGCGCTTGACCAGCTTGCGTTCGATGCCGATGCCCTCGTCGGCGCCCAGTGCCAGTTCGAAGCTCTCGCCGGGCATCACCCCGCGCAGATGGCCGCTGGCGACGAAGCTGTTGCCGAGAAAGGTATTCAGGGTGCCGGGGAGCAGCGGGTAGTCGCTGTCGTTGCGGGTCTCCGCCTCCAGGTAGGCGGTTTCGCGCAGGGCCGGGGCCGCCAGATAGCGCAGCTTGGCCGGCATTTCCAGGCGGGCGATGGTGACCTTCTGCGCGCTGCCGTCGCTGTTCAGGGTCGCCGGCACGGGGATGTGGAAAGAGGCGCTGGCGGCGCCGCTGCTGACCTCCGCGGTGGCGAGCCGCGCCTCGGCCAGCTTCGGCGCCGGGGCCGGCATGGCCATCTTCGCCGAGGTCCTGGCGATGGGAGCGGCTTGCGGCATCGGCGCCGGAACGTCCTGCATGGCCATCTCGGCACCGTAGTAGGCGTTGGGCGCGTCGATGTCGACGATCCAGGGATTCAGCCGCGGTACGTTGCCGCCCAGGGCCGGACGGGCGGTGGAGAGTGTCAGGTCGACGTCGGTCCAGTCTTCGCCGCTGCTCTGCCGGACCAGGCCCTGGTAGGTCAGTTCGATGGTCTTCGCGCCGTCGCGCAGGCGTGCGTCGTAGGTCGGCTGCCAGGAGGCGTCGCGCAGGGTGTAGTCGAGCTTCACCTCGACCTGTGCCGGTTGCTCCAGGGCGACCCGCAGGACCGCGCGCTTGAAGCGCTTGCCGTCGCCGTTGAGGGTGCCGCGCTGCTCCTGCAACTGCTGCTTGCGCTGTTCCAGTTCGGCGGCGCGGTCGTCCAGCTGGCGCTGCTCGGCGAGCAGGCGTTCGAGGTTGCCTTCGGTCAGTTGCAGCAGGCTTTTCAGCTCGTCGATGCCGGGCATGGGGCGATCCTTGCCGGGCTGGGTGCTGCCGCTCTGGATGTCGGCGAGGAACTTCTTCTGCGCTTCGAGCACGCTGCCGCGGTCATGGATTTCCCGTAGTTGCCGGTCTATCTCGCGCAGTTGCTGGTCGAGCTGCTGCACACGATTGTCGTCCGGGCGCTCGACCCGTTGCGCGGCGCTGCTGACGTCGAGCAGGGTGGCGGCGGCGCTGGCGCCGAGGGACGCGCGCAGGCTGGTGTCGTCGAGCTGGAAGGGCAGTTGCTCCAGGGCGATCTCATGCTGGCCCTTGGGCAATTGCAGGCGGGCGGTGCGGGTGACCACGGCACGGTCGGCGTAGACGGTGACGGCGCTGATGCGGCTGTCGACCGCTTGTGGCGCGGCCAGCAACGGAGCGCTGGCGAACAGGCCGGCGAACAGGAGCGGAGAGGCGGCGAGTCGATTCACGATATCTCTTCCTTGGGCGGATGGAGGGGCGAGGAACCCGTGCGTGCGGTCCCTTCCTGCTGCCTGAGACGCAAGCGCGGCGAAAGACGGGTTAAGCGGCGCGAAGAAATTTTCCCGTGCGGCTCAGGCCGGCTGTTCCAGGCGCTCCAGGGCACCGCGCAGGTTGGCGCGGGCGGCGGCCTCCCAGCGTTGCCGCAGCGGTTCGCAGTGGTACAGCGCCGGTTGCTCCAGCAACTGGCGCAGCAACTTGCCGCGCCCGGCGCGGAACAGCGGTTCCGGCACCCAGGCGTATTCGGCGCGGACGTCCGCCTCGTAGCGCGCGTAGACCGGCGCCGGCGCGGCGAGGATGGCGAGGTCGATATCCACCACCAGGGCTGCGTCGGCGTCTCCCGGCGGCGCCTGGTGACAGGTGGCCATGATCAGTTCGCGCAGAGCCGGCCGCAGCGCCGCCAGCCCGGCCTGGTCGAGCCAGTGCTCGGTGCTGGCGGCGCTGGCGGCCTCGTTGTCCTGGCGCTGGGTGTCGTAGACCAGGTCGTGGGTCCACAACGCCAGCTCCACCAGGTCCGGCCGCAGCGCCAGTTGGCGCCAGCGGTCGAAGTGCTCCAGGCAGGCGAGGATGTGGCGATCGCTGTGGTAGTGCCGGTCGGCCCCGCCATAGGCCGCCAGCAGCGCGTCGAAGGCATCCGCCGGCGGGTTGCCGCCGAGTCGCTGCCAGAGGGCGTCCCAGCGCTGCCGGTCAAGACTTCCCATGGCTGTCTTCCTCGCGAGGGAACAACGGGTTGCCGCAGCGGCAGCAGAATGCCGCCTGCACTTCGTGGGTCGCCTTGCGGCACACCGGGCAATCCCGCTGCAACAGGTTGGCCGGGTCCTGGCGCATCGCGGTGGCGAGTTCGGCGGTGAAGATCCCGGTGGGCACCGCGATGATCGAGTAGCCGGTGAGCATCACCAGGCTGGCGATGGCCTGGCCGAGCGGGGTCTTCGGGGTGATGTCGCCGAAGCCGACCGTGGTCAGGGTGACGATCGCCCAGTAGATGCCGCGGGGGATGCTGGTGAAACCGTGCTCCGGGCCTTCGACCACGTACATCAGCGCGCCGAACACGGTGACCAGGGTCATCACGGTGAGGAAGAACACGATGATCTTCTGCTTGCTGCCGCGCAGGGCGGTGAGCAGGAAATTGGCCTGGCTCAGGTACTGGCGCAGCTTGAGCACGCGGAAGATCCGCAGCATGCGTATCACCCGGACGATCAGCAGGTACTGGGCGTCGGGGTAGAGCAGGGCGAGGAAGCCGGGGAGGATCGCCAGCAGGTCGACCAGGCCGTAGAAGCTGAAGGCATAGCGCAGCGGCTTGGGCGAGCAGTACAGGCGCAGCAGGTATTCCACCAGGAAGATGCCGGTGAAGCCCCATTCGATGTAGGCCAGCAGGTCGCCGTAGTCCTGGTGGATTTCGTCGATGCTGTCGATCATCACTACCAGCAGGCTGGCCAGGATCACCAGCAGCAGCGCGCTGTCGAAGCGCCGGCCGTCGCGGGTGTCGGTCTGGAAGATGACGATGTAGAGGCGTTCGCGCCAGCTGTCGGGTGCGCTCATCGTGGCTCCTGATGATGGATGCGGCACCTTACCAGACTAGCCCGCCGGCGCCAGCGTTCCCCCGCTCAGGAGCGTCGCCGGCCGAGGCGCGCGCCGAGGCTGCCGGCCAGGCGCAGGTACAGGCGCTCGCCGCCGATGCAAAGCAGGCAGGCGAGGATGAACGGTGCGGTCAGCGCCGGCAGGCCGAGCAGGCCGAACAGCGGTTGCAGCGCCACCGCCAGGCCCATGCCGAGCAGTGGCGGCCAGACGCTGCGGTAGCGCAAGGCCAGGGCCAGCCCGGCAAGGGCGGCGTTCAGGCCGTAGAACCCGGCGAGCGCGCTCGCCCAGTCGTAGCCCAGCAACCAGGCCAGCGGCAGGCTGGCCGCGGCGCCGGCGAGGGCCCAGGCGGCGGAGGGACGCGAGACCAGCAGCAGGCCGAGCCAGACCAGCAGCCCTGCCAGCGGTTCACCAAGGAAGATGATCTCGCCGATCCCCAGCGTTAGCGCCGCCAGCTCCGCCGTGCCGCTCCAGGCGCAGCTGAAGCAGCCGCCATGGGCCGCCGGGGCCAGGCCTAGCCAGGCGCCGAGGGGCGCCAGCCACCAGCCGTTGAGGACGAAGCCCAGGGTATAGGGCGGAAGCCAGCGGCGTCGGCGCAGCCCATGCAGGAACAGGCGCTGCAACGCCACGCTGGCCAGGCAGCCGAGCGCTACCAGCGACACCAGCCCCGGCGACCAGGCGAAGCGGAATGCCAGCAGCATGCCGATCAGCACGGCGTTGTAGCCGTACAGCCCGGCCTCGATGTCGCTGTCGGCGCAGTGCAACAGGCGCGCCAGCAACGGGCCGAGGGCGCCGCCAAGGAGGGCGCCGGTGAGCAGCGGCGGCGCGCCGACGGCGATCGCCAGCAGACAGGCCAGGCCCAGGCGTGGGTCGCCCTGGAGGAACACCTGGCTGATGCCGCGCAGGAGGATTCGGGATGCATTGAGGAGAGATTGCAGGGGCATGGCGGTCAGTGCGGCAAGGGCCGCTCGGCAGGCACGGAGATGCCAGGCCTGCGCGAGGGGCGGGGGTGGTCATTGTAGGGTCTGGCGCGGAGGCGACGCACCCCGGACGAGAAGGCCAGGCGAGGGTCATGCATGCAGGGCGTTCCAAGAAGAAAAAAAGACCTCCGGCAGGAGTTGAACCGGAGGCCTTGAATGTCCATGGCCTGCATGGGAGTGCGCGAGGGAGGCCATGGTCCGACAAGAAGGTCTTTCCCGGATGGATGGAGACGCGGCCCCGTATTTCCGGCCCCATCCATCCGAGAGAGACAAGGGTGGCCCGACCCGCATGCCCGGGGGGACGGCGCGAGCCGGACCGAACTCGTTGCTTCAGAGATCTCCCAGCGGCGGCGCCACGGTCTCGATGCGCAGCATGTTGGTCGAGCCGGGGCGACCGAACGGCACGCCAGCGGTGACCACCACGGTGTCGCCGCGGCGCGCCATGCGCTGGGCCAGGGCGATGTCGAGGGCGGTCGAGCAGATCTCGTCGACGTGCGCCAGTTGCTCGTTGACCACCGAATACACGCCCCAGGCCACGGTCAGTCGCCGCGCGGTGCGCAGGTTCGGGGTCAGGCTGAGGATCGGCGCCTTGGGCCGCTCGCGGGCGGCGCGCAGGGTCGAGTTGCCCGACTCGGTGTAGTTCACCAGCACCGCCACCGGGAGGATCCGGCTGACCCGGCGGATCGCGCAGCTGATCGCATCGGAGACGGTAGCGTCGGGCTGCGGACGGTTGGCCTCGAGCTGGACGTGGTAGTCCGGCTCGGCCTCCACCTGGCGGACGATCTTCGCCATCATCTCTACCGCCTCGCGAGGGTATTGTCCGGAAGCGGTTTCCGCCGAGAGCATCACCGCGTCGGCGCCGGCGCCCACCGCGGTGGCTACGTCGGTCACCTCGGCGCGGGTCGGGGCGGGGGAGAAGCGCATCGACTCGAGCATCTGGGTGGCCACCACCACCGGCTTGCCGAGCTGGCGGCAGACCTGGACGATGCGTTTCTGGATGCCCGGCACGCTCTCCGCCGGCACCTCTACGCCGAGGTCGCCGCGCGCCACCATGATCGCGTCGGCGCGCTCGGCGATCGCCTCGATGGCGCTCACCGCGCTGGGCTTCTCGATCTTGGCCATGAGGAAGGCCTTGTCGCCGATCAGCCCACGGGCCTCGTCGATGTCCTCCGGGCGTTGCACGAAGGACAGCGCCACCCAGTCGACCCCCAGTTCCAGGCCGAAGGCCAGGTCGCGGCGGTCCTTGTCGGTCAGCGGGCTGAGTTGCAGCACCGCTTCCGGCACGTTGACGCCCTTGCGATCGGACAGCTCGCCACCCACCGCCACGCGGGTCTCGATGGCGTCGCTGTGGCAGTTGACCACTTCCAGGCGGATCTTGCCGTCGTCCAGCAGCAGGCTCATGCCCGGTTCCAGGGCATGGATGATCTCCGGATGCGGCAGGTTGACCCGCCGCTCGTCGCCGGGGGCGTCGCTGAGGTCGAGGGTGAAGGTCTGCCCACGCTGCAATTGCACGGCACCGGCGGCGAAGCGGCCGACTCGCAGCTTCGGACCCTGCAGGTCCATGAGCACGCCGATCGGGTAGTTCAGCTCCGCTTCCACCTCGCGCACCCAGGCGAAGCGCTGCGCGTGATCGGCGTAGTCGCCGTGGCTGAAGTTCAGGCGGAACAGGTTGGCGCCGGCCTCCACCAGGGCACGGATATCGTCGCGGCTGCGGGTGGCCGGGCCGAGGGTGGCGAGGATCTTGGCTTTCTTGTCGGCTGTCATGTCAGGACTCGAGGATGAGAATGGCGCGGAAGTCGTTCACGTTGGTGCGGGTCGGTCCGGTCACCAGCAGGTCGCCGAGGGCCTGGAAATAGCCGTAGCCGTTGTTGTCGTCGAGCTCGTCGCGGATCTTCAGCCCGGCCTTTTCGCCGCGCGCATGGGAGCAGGGCGTCATCAGCGCGCCGGCGTTGTCTTCCGAGCCGTCGATGCCGTCGGTGTCGCCGGCCAGGGCCCAGATGTTCGGTTCGCCCTTGAGCTCGGCGGTGAGGCTGAGGAGGAACTCGGCGTTGCGTCCGCCGCGACCGTTGCCGCGCACGGTGACGGTGGTCTCGCCGCCGGAGAGGATCACGCAGGGCGCCGCCAGCGGCTGGCCGTGCTTGCGGATCTGCCGGGCGATGCCGGCGTGGACCTTGGCGACTTCCCGCGCCTCGCCCTCCAGGTCGCCGAGGATCAGCGTCGAGAAGCCGGCCGCGCGGCACTTCACCGCTGCTGCGTCGAGGGCGTTCTGTGGCGTGGCGATCAACTGGAAGTGGCTGCGCGCCAGGCACGGGTCGTCGGGCTTGACGGTTTCCGAGCGCGGGTCGGCGAGCCAGTCGAGGACGTTCTGCGGCACGTCGATGGCGTAGCGCCTGAGGATCGCCAGGGCATCGGCGGAGGTGGTCGGGTCGCCGACGCTGGGGCCGGAGGCGATCACCGTGGCCTCGTCGCCGGGAACGTCGGAAATCGCGTAGGTATAGACGCTGGCCGGCCAGCAGGCCTTGGCCAGGCGACCGCCCTTGATCGCCGAGAGGTGCTTGCGCACGCAGTTCATCTCGCCGATGGCGGCGCCGGACTTGAGCAGCGCCTTGTTCACCGCCTGCTTGTCCGCCAGGCCGATGCCTTCGGCAGGCAGCGAAAGCAGTGCGGAGCCGCCGCCGGAGAGAAGGAAGATCACCCGGTCGCTCTCGTTCAGGCCGCTGATCAGTTCCAGCACGCGACGGGCGACGCGCTCGCCGGCGTCGTCGGGCACCGGATGGGAGGCTTCCACCACCTCGATGCGACTGCATTGCGCGCCGTAGCGGTAAGGCGCCACTACCAGGCCCTGGATCTCGCCCTGCCAGTGCTTCTCCACCACTTCGGCCATGGCTCCGGCGGCCTTGCCGGCACCGATGACGATGGCGCGCCCGCTGCGATCTTCCGGCAGGTGGTCGGCCAGCACCTGGTAGGGATGGCCGGCTGCCACCGCGGTATTGAACAGCTCGGTGAGAAAGGCGCGTGGATCGGTACTCATGACAGGCTCCGAATTTCTTGTTGTCGTGCCGCCGGTCGGGCCGGCGGTCGCAGCGTCGTCGACGCTTCCATTCCGCAGCACCCGCGCCGGCGGGAACTGGGGAATGGAAGCGAGGCGCCCGGACGCAGAGGCCGTGAATCTCCCGGCCGGGCGTTCGCTTCCTTTACCCCGCCTTGTGGGCGGGGAAGGAAGAGGGCGGCGGCGAACACCGGAGTTCGCCGACCGTTCCTCTCCCCGAGCCCTTCGAAAAGGGGTTCGTCGCTCCGCGCGGGGTGACGGCCCGCGCGGACTGCGGATCACTCGTCGCGGATCGAGAAGTTGGCCATGTGCTCCAGGCCCTTGATCAGCGCCGAGTGGTCCCAGTTACTGCCGCCGATGGCCGCGCAGGTGCTGAACACCTGCTGGGCGTTGGCGGTGTTGGGTAGGTTCAGGTTCAGCTCGCGGGCGCCGGCCAGGGCCAGGTTTAGGTCCTTCTGGTGCAGGCTGATGCGGAAGCCCGGGTCGAAGGTGCCCTTGACCATGCGTTCGCCGTGTACCTCGAGGATCCGCGAGGAGGCGAAGCCACCCATCAGCGCCTCGCGCACCTTGGCCGGATCGGCGCCGTTGCGGGCGGCGAACAGCAGGGCCTCGGCGACCGCCTGGATGTTCAGCGCGACGATGATCTGGTTGGCCACCTTGGCGGTCTGGCCGTCGCCGTTGCCGCCGACGCGGGTGATGTTCTTGCCCATCGCCTGGAACAGCGGCAGGGCGCGTTCGAAGGTGTTCGGGCAGCCGCCGACCATGATGCTCAGGGTCGCCGCCTTGGCGCCGACCTCGCCGCCGGAGACCGGGGCGTCCAGGTACTGCGCGCCGGTAGCCTTGATCTTCTCGGCGAAGCCCTTGGTGGCGGTGGGGGAGATCGAACTCATGTCGATCACCACCTTGTTCGGGCCGACGCCCTCGGCGATACCGTCCTTGCGGAACAGCACATCCTCGACCTGCGGGGTGTCCGGCACCATGACGATGATGAACTCGGCTTCCTGGGCCACTTCCTTCGGGTTGGCCAGGGCAATGGCGCCGGCCTCCAGCAGGTCGGCCGGAGCGGCGTCGTGGTGGGTGGAAAGGAACAGGCTGTGGCCGGCCTTCTGCAGGTTCTGCGCCATGGGCTTGCCCATGATTCCGGTGCCGATGAATCCGATCTTGGCCATGAGAGTGTCTCCTGGTTCTGTCTGTCGAGTGGCTCCGCGCAGGGAGGCGGGAGCGTCTTGTTCGTGGGTGCGGATCAGACGACGTTGTGCGTCTTCATCCAGCCGAGGCCGGCTTCGGTGGTGGTGGCCGGCTTGTACTCGCAGCCGATCCAGCCCTGGTAGCCGATGCGGTCCAGGTGCTCGAAGAGGAAGCGGTAGTTGATCTCGCCGGTGCCCGGTTCGTGGCGGCCGGGGTTGTCGGCGAGTTGCACGTGGTTGATCGCCGCCAACTGGTTTTCCAGGGTGCGGGCCAGGTCGCCTTCCATGATCTGCATGTGATAGATGTCGTATTGCAGGAACAGGTTGGCGCTGCCGACCTTGTCGCGGATCTCCAGGGCCTGGCGGGTGTTCTGCAGGTAGAAGCCGGGGATGTCGAGGGTGTTGATCATCTCCATGACCAGGCGGATGCCTGCGGCTTCCAGCTTGTCGGCGGCGTAGCGCAGGTTGTCGACGAAGGTCTTCTCGACGCTGGCGCAGTCGTGCCCCTGCGGCCGGATCCCGGCGAGGCAGTTCACCTGGCGGTTGCCCAGCACCCTGGCGTAGGCGATGGCCTTGTCGACCCCCTCGCGGAACTCCTGGACCCGATCCGGGTGGCAGGCGATGCCGCGCTCGCCCTTGGCCCAGTCGCCGGCCGGCAGGTTGAACAGCACCTGCTCCAGGCCGTTGGCTTCCAGGCGGGCCTTGATCGCCTCGGCCTCGACGTCATAGGGGAAGAGGTACTCGACGCCGGCGAAGCCGGCCTTGGCGGCGGCGTCGAAGCGTTCGAGGAAATCCACCTCGGTGAACAGCATGGACAGGTTGGCGCAGAAACGGGGCATGTCTTGCTCCTATCGTTCGGTCAAACGTTCGGGAGGCCTTTCGCCGGGGGCGGGGTGCCGCACGCACCGTCCGCGCCTCCGGGAAAGGCCGGCGATCAGTCGAGCAGCGAGATGGCGGTCGGCGCGTCGGCGCCTTTCTCGGCCAGTTCCTCGAACTCGTTGATGGCGTTGATCTCGGTACCCATGGAGATGTTGGTGATGCGCTCCAGGATCACCTCGACCACCACCGGCACCTGGTGCTGCTGCATCAGTTCGCGGGCCTTGGCCAGGGCGGCGCCGATCTCGTTCGGGTCGAACACCCGGATCGCCTTGCAGCCCAGGCCCTCGACCACCGCGACGTGGTCGACGCCGTAGCCTTCCAGCTCGGGGGCGTTGATGTTGTCGAAGGCCAGCTGCACGCAATAGTCCATGTCGAAGCCGCGCTGCGCCTGGCGGATCAGGCCCAGGTAGGAGTTGTTCACTAGTACGTGGATATAGGGCAGCTTGAACTGCGCGCCGACCGCCAGTTCCTCGATCATGAACTGGAAGTCGTAGTCGCCGGAGAGCGCCACCACCTGGCGGCTCGGGTCGGCCTTGACCACCCCCAGCGCGGCGGGAATGGTCCAGCCCAGCGGGCCGGCCTGGCCGCAGTTGATCCAGTGGCGCGGCTGGTAGACATGGAGGAACTGTGCGCCGGCGATCTGCGACAGGCCGATGGTGCTGACGTAGCAGGCATCCTTGCCGAAGAACTCGTTCATCTCTTCGTAGACGCGCTGCGGTTTCACCGGCACGTTGTCGAAGTGGGTCTTGCGCTGCAGCGTGCGTTTGCGCTGCTGGCAGCTTTCCAGCCAGGCGGCGCGCGACTTCAGCTTGCCGGCGGCCTTCCATTCGCGGGCCACTTCGAGGAATGCGTCGAGGGCGGCGCCGGCGTCGGAGACGATGCCCAGGTCGGGCATGAACACCCGGCCGATCTGGGTCGGTTCGATGTCGACATGGATGAAGCGGCGACCTTCGGTATAGACCTCGACGCTGCCGGTGTGGCGGTTGGCCCAGCGGTTGCCGATGCCGAGCACCAGGTCGGATTCCAGCAGGGTGGCGTTGCCGTAGCGGTGCGAGGTCTGCAGGCCGACCATGCCGGCCATCTGCGGGTGGTCGTCGGGGATTACGCCCCAGCCCATCAGGGTCGGGATCACCGGGATGCCGGTCAGCTCGGCGAATTCGCGGAAGCGCTCGGCGGCGTCGGCGTTGAAGATGCCGCCGCCGGCCACCAGCAGCGGGCGCTCTGCTTCGTCGAGCATGGCCAGGACCTTCTCGGCCTGGACCCGGGTGGCCTTCGGCTTGCTCACCGGGAGGGGCTCGTAGGCGTCGATGTCGAACTCGATCTCGGCCATCTGTACGTCGAACGGCAGGTCGATCAGTACCGGGCCGGGCCGGTCGCTGCGCATCAGCTGGAAGGCCTTCTGGAATACATAGGGGACCTGGGCCGGTTCCAGCACGGTGGTCGCCCACTTGGCCACCGGCGCGGCGATGCTGGAGATGTCGACCGCCTGGAAGTCTTCCTTGTGCAGGCGGGCGCGCGGTGCCTGGCCGGTAATGCAGAGAATCGGGATGGAGTCGGCGGAGGCGGAGTAGAGGCCGGTGATCATGTCGGTGCCGGCAGGGCCGGAGGTGCCGATGCAGACGCCGATGTTGCCGGCCTTGGTACGGGTGTAGCCCTCGGCCATGTGCGAGGCGCCTTCGACGTGACGGGCCAGGACATGGTCGATGCCGCCGATCTTCTTCAGCGCGGCGTACATGGGGTTGATCGCGGCACCGGGGACGCCGAACGCGGTATCCACGCCTTCGCGGCGCATCACCAGTACGGCGGCTTCGATTGCTCTCATTCTGGCCATCGTTTTGTTCCTCGTTCTTATACTAATTGTGTACAAAAGTTGGAACGATTCTAGGCAGAGGGGGAGCGCAAGGTCAAGATGGGTTGTATACGCTGGAAAAAGTCGCTGAAATCAATTTTTCCATAATAAAAACAATGAATTACAATTTTTGTTAGCTGGCTTATAAAACCAGCGTTTGAAAAAATGTATACAAAATTATGTTCATATTGTTCTGGAATGTTGCTTTCGTAGGGCCGGTCGGCTACTAGATTGGGTACAAATTTTCGAACGCGCCCGCATAGCGGGTGGTTTCCCGATTTCTAGCCTTAACAACTCGAGAGGAACGACCATGACCACCATCAGTCTGGAAACCGCGCTGGGCATTACCCGCCAGGCGCTGGCGGTGGGGCGCGAGCTGTCCACCGCGCCCCTGACCATCGCGGTGCTCGATGCTGGCGGCCACCTGGTGGCGCTGCAGCGCGAGGACGGCGCCAGCATGCTGCGACCGCAGATCGCCATCGGCAAGGCCTGGGGCGCCGTGGCCCTGGGCAAGTCGTCGCGGCTGCTGGCGGCGGATGCACAGCAGCGGCCTTCGTTCATTTCCGCGGTGAACACCCTGGCCCATGGCAATCTGGTTCCGGCGCCGGGCGGGGTGTTGATTCGCAACGACAAGGCAGAGGTGGTCGGCGCGGTCGGTATCAGCGGCGATACGTCGGATATCGACGAGCAATGCGCGATCCAGGGCGTGCTGGCGGTCGGGCTGGTGCCCGACGCCGGTTGAGCTTGCGGCCTGCTCACCAGGACCGGGCCTTCGCTCCCTTCTTCAGGTGGCGTACGCCGCCATCCACCAGGCTCTCCGTGCCATACCTGCAGCGGGGCTCGTTCGAGGCCAGGAATAGCGCGGCACTGGCGATCTCCAGCGGCTCCCCCAGGCGTCCCGGCCAATCTTCTCCCTCAGCGCCTGGGTGGCCTCGAGATCGGTAGCGGCTTTGTCCAGCGCTGGCGTCCGGGTCGGCCCCGGGCTCAGGGCGTTGACCCGGATACCGCGCTCGAGCAACTCCGCCGATAGCGTCCAGGCGAGGTGTATGCGGAGCTGCCGCCGCGGGTCGAATACCGCGTCACGCCGCTCGGTGCGAAGCCGGCGCTGGGGCGGGTCAGAGCGGCAGCGGCCGAAGCCGGCCGGCGCTCTTGCCGGATTGCCCGTCGGGCGTGCAGCCTTTCAGGACCAGGCGGGTGATGGTTTCCACCGCAGCGTCGTAGTCGGCGTCGCTGAGCTGTTCCTTGCCGGTGACGATGGAAATCTGCCAATCGAAGTCGGCATAGGTCTGGGTCGCCGCCCAGATGGCGAAGAGCAGGTGATGCGGGTCCACCGGGGCGAGCTGGCCACGGTCGATCCAGGTCTGCAGGCAGGTGACGTTGCGCTGGGCCTGGGCGTTCAGTTCGTCGAGGTATTCCTTCGGCAGGTGCGGCGCGCCGTGCATGATCTCGCTGGCGAAGACCTTGGAGGCATGCGGCAGCTCGCGGGAGATGCGGATCTTCGAGCGGATGTAGGCGGGCAGGGCGAGCAGCGGGTCGTCTTCCACGCGGAACGGTGCCGACGCTTGCAGCAGCGGCTCGACGATGCTTTCCAGCACGCAGCGATAGAGGTTTTCCTTGGACTGGAAGTAGTAGTAGACGTTGGGCTTGGGCAGGCCGGCGCGGGCGGCGATGTCGCTGGTCTTGGTCGCCGCGAAGCCCTTGTCGGCGAATTCCTCGCTGGCGGCGCGGAGGATCAGGCGCTTGTTGCGCTCGCGGATGCTGGTCATCAGTCCTTGTTCTTCATTGCTGCAACGGCGGCAGGAAGCCGAGGATGGTAGCACCCGCCCGGAGCGCCCCTCAAGCAAGGTGCGAGCGAGGCGGAGGCCCGGGAAATCCTGACCCGCCGGTTCATTTGCCCTATACATTTTCCGGTATTTGGAGTATTCGTTAGGGGTATCGAGTCGCCCGCTCGCACTCACCCACCGAGCGCCGGGCGAGCCCCCGGAACAGAACGAGTCACTATGTCCGATTCCCGCCTGGTCGATCCCTTCGGCCGTCGCATCACCTACCTGCGCCTGTCGGTGACGGATCGCTGCGACTTCCGCTGCACCTACTGCATGAGCGAAGACATGCAGTTCCTTCCCCGCGACCAGGTCCTCAGCCTGGAGGAACTTTACGCGGTGGCCGACGCCTTCATCGGCCTCGGCGTGCGGCGCATTCGTATCACCGGCGGCGAGCCGCTGGTGCGCAAGGGCATCACCGGCCTGCTGGCACGCCTGGGGCAGCGTGCGGAACTGGAAGACCTGGCGATCACCACCAACGGTTCGCAACTGCGCGAGCGCGCCGCCGAGCTGAAGGCCGCCGGCGTCCGCCGCCTCAACGTCAGCCTCGACTCGCTGCAGCGCGAACGCTTCGCCGCCTTCACCCGTAGCGATCGCCTGGAGCAGGTGCTGGACGGCATCCAGGCGGCGCGCGAAGCCGGTTTCGAGCGGATCAAGCTGAACTGCGTGGTACAGAAGGGCCGCAACGACGACGAGATCCTCGACCTGGTCGAGTACGCCCTGGCCAACCAGTTGGACATCAGTTTCATCGAGGAAATGCCGCTGGGCAGCATCACCAGCCACCGTCGCGAACTGACCCTCTGCACCAGCGACGAAGTCCGCGCGATCATCGAGCGCCGCTGGCCGCTGACCCCGAGCCTGGCGCGCAGCGGCGGGCCGTCGCGGTATTACCAGATCGGCGACGAGCCCAGCCGGATCGGCTTCATCTCACCTCACAGCAATAATTTCTGCGGCGACTGCAACCGCGTGCGCGTCACCGCCGAGGGCAAGCTGGTGCTCTGCCTCGGCCACGAGGGGGCGCTCGACCTGCGCGAACTGCTGCGCAGCCATCCCGGCGACCGCGAGCGCCTGAGCGCGGCACTGGTGGCGGCGCTGAACCTGAAGCCGGAGCGGCATCACTTCGACGCCCAGGAGCAGGTCCAGGTGCTGCGTTTCATGAGCATGACCGGCGGCTGACGGTATCCTCCTGGGACGATGGCACCAACGGCGCCATCCGCCGCTTCCTCCCCCATGCCACCCGGGTGACCGTGTTCCGGCACGCACCGCTCGCTGCCCCGTCCCGGGAAAAGCGACGCGGCGCAACGCCGAAACGCGGCGAAGAAGTCATGCTGCCTGCCGCGCCAGCAAAGGAAAGCCTCCCATGCACCGGGTCCTGTTCATCTGCAGCCGCAACCGCCTGCGTAGTCCCAGCGCCGAACGGCTGTTCGCCGACTGGCCGGGCGTCGAGACCGATTCCGCCGGGCTGGCGGCGGACGCCGAGACGCCCCTGGAGCGGGAGCAACTGGAGTGGGCGACGCTGGTCGTCGTCATGGAGCGCCGCCACCGGCAGGCGCTGCTGCGCCGGCACGCCGCGGCGATGAAAGGCAAGCGCCTGGTCTGCCTGGATATCCCGGACGACTACGCCTACATGCAGGCGGAATTGCTGCATCTGCTGGAGCGCAAGGCGGGGCCTTTCCTTCGGCGGGACTGAGTGGTGCGGACCGCGAGCGGAAAAAAAGAAGCCGGACGAAGTCCGGCCCGAGGGAAGGGCGGACCGGGAGTGTCGCCGGTCCGCCAGGGAGTCAGGAGTGCTTGGGCGCCGGCGCGTGGCTGCCGCACAAGTGGCTGCGGTCGTTGCGGCTGAGGATGTTGAACAGCAGGTTCAGCACCACCGCCCAGATCGCGGTCATGGCGATGCCGCTATGGGTGATCGGCTCCATCCAGACCGGCAGGCGGGCGAAGAAGTCCGGGCGCACCACCGGCACCATGCCCATGCCGATGCTTACCGCCACCAGCAACTGGTTGCGGCGGTCGGTGATGTTGGCCTCGTGGAGGATCTGGATGCCGCTGGCGGCGACCATGCCGAACATGGCGATGCCGGCGCCGCCGAGTACCGCCGGCGGGATCGAGGCGACCAGGAAGGCGGCCTTGGGCAGCATGCTGAGGAGGATCAGGAAACCGGCGGCGGCCACCGTGACGTAGCGGCTGCGCACCCCGGTCATCTGCACCAGGCCGATGTTCTGGGCGAACGAGGAATGGGTGAAGGTGTTCAGGAAACCGGCGAAGAACGAGGCGCCGGCGTCGCAGAGCAGGCCGCGGCGCAGTTCGGTCGGGGTGATCTCGCGGCCGGTGATCTTGCCCAGGGCGAGGAACATGCCGGTGGACTCGACGAAGATGATCACTACCACCAGGCACATCGACAGGATCGGCGCCAGGTCGAAGGTCGGCGCGCCGAAGTGCAGCGGGGTGACGATGTCGAACCAGGGGCGCTCGGCCAGACCACCGAGGTCGACCATGCCCATGCCGCCGGCGATCGCGTAGCCCAGGCCCATGCCCATCAGCACCGAGATGTTGACCCAGAAGCCGCGCATGAAGCGGTTGATCAGGAGGATGGTGCAGAGCACCAGGCTGGAGAGGAACAGGAAGTGCAGGGAGCCGAAGTCTTCCGCGCCCTTGCCGCCGCCGGCCCAGTTGATCGCCACCGGGAACAGGCACATGCCGATCGAGGTGATCACCGTGCCGGTCACCAGCGGTGGGAAGAAACGCACGATGCGCGACATGAAGGGGGCGATGAGCATGCCGAAGAAACCGGCGGCGATGGTCGCGCCGAAGATCCCGGTGATGCCCACGCCGGGCATCCCGGCCATCGCCACCATGCTGCCGACGGCGGCGAAGCTGGCGCCCATCATCACCGGCATGCGGATGCCCATCGGGCCGATGCCCAGCGACTGGACCAGGGTGGCGATGCCGGCGACCAGCAGGTCGGCGTTGATCAGGAAGGCGATTTCCTCGCGCGAGAGGCCGGCCGCCTGGCCGACGATCAGAGGCACGGCGACGGCGCCACCGTACATCAGCAGCACATGCTGGAAGCCCACCAGCAGCAGCTGCGTCAGCGGCAGGCGCTGGTCTACGGGCGAGTCGGGGATGCGGCGATCAGTTACCACGGACATGCAACACCTCAGGCGTTTTTATTGTTGTCAGTCGCAGGCGGACACCGGAAAAGGCAGGTTCCGGCGGCCGGGTATTTCTGGCCGAACATCCACCCCAGGCTTCAGGGCGATGCGGTGGGGTGTTTTATATCCCCGTTGTGTGCTCGATTCAATCGATTTTTTGTATACAAAGTAATTTTTTGTAGTTGACCAATCGGTCTACTACAGGCTTTCCAGAGCTGCTTCCACTGTATCCATAGAACTGGCGCCGGCTACCCCCGGGACGCCCGGCGGTGTACGACATTGGTCGGATAGCCGACGTGCTCTAGCCGCTGGGAGTTTTCAGCGACCCCTACCTCAGTGAGCACAAGCACGGTGCAGCAAGGCCTTGAACCCTGTCGCCCGGGATCAGCCATGGGTCTTTGCGGAACGCCTGCTTGCATTGGCGACTACAAGCAGCGACGTGCGCGAGAGCAACCGGCTATCTGAGCGCCAGTAGATCCTGGCGGCAATGGAGACGCTCAACGAGCAAAGAGAATGCCGCCAGCGCTTGCTGGAGTGCACAACGGCAGACTGGCCAACGTGCCAAGGCTCGGGGCAGGTCATGCTGGACAAGAAGCCGGCGGAGTTTTCCTGAGCGTTCTACAGGAGAGGCACGAAGGAGGTCGCCGAAGTCTTTCGGCATATCGAACGTCCCCCTTTTTCAGTTTTCGGCAGCGCCCAACGGGCCACTGGCAATCAGGCTGGCACCACAAGCTGTTTTCATCCCATGTAGCGCGACCGGGACCCCATTCACATCCAGCAGGGCGCTACCTTCGGTAATGGGGAAGGTTCCCTTGCACAAGGGGCAAACCACTTGGTGGCCTACACCGGCCATCGGCTTGCCGTTGAGGTCGGTCTGGGCGAACGCCTCAATCACCGTGCCTCCATGGCTGGTGGTGTCGCCAAGGCGAATGATGTCCATCGCGGGTCGCTCCTATAGGTCGTCCAGCCAGTTGTCTTTGGGCTTCAGGCTGGAGAGGAATTCCTCGTAGACATAGTCATCACCGAGCGTTTGGCCGCCAGGCGTAGCGGGTTTCGGAGCAGGGGAAGGACCGGCATTTCCACCTCGCGGTGATGAAGAAGTCGGGCGCACGCGAATCGAATCGACAATGGTGTCCCACAGTTCCAATGCTTCTTTATCCGATTTGAAGGCAGGGGGCGGTGGTTTACCGTTTTCATTGCTGCGTTCCAGTACCGCCAGTCCCGCAGTAAGATGGGGCTCGGTTAGCGATTCCTCCTTGCCTTGAACCTCCCACATGAATGTGTAGGCGCGCTGTCCCTTATCGCTTCCCGCAACCAGATACTCCTCTCCGGGAAGGCTCCCGACAGGATGCTTTCCTTTTCTTAATGTTTCCATACCTGCAAACGTGGAGAGCAATTCCTGCATGAGGCCACCAACGCGCTCAAGCAGTTTTTTTTGCGCAGCCCCCGTTAAGGAACGAAACTCGAAGTCTACGCCGGGGTGGTTGGGGAACGTAACGCCAACCCCAAACTCTTCATCTTGAAAATTATCCCCTGCAATATAAGCTTGGTCGATGCAAAAGCCCGGCCCGCTGGGGATTTCTTTGGGCGCGCGCGAGCGTAGATTTCGAGCTAAAGTCCTAGACATCTCTACAGCACGTTGCTCTCTGTCTACCGAAACTTTCCCTTTCCAACGATAGGCATGCCACGTAGGCTTAGATGTAACATAGGTATCCAATAAATAGGTTTTAGAGGCAACCTCTGAAGACCAAGACAATAAGCCTACTGATTCATTGCCAAAGTCAATTTTACGAAGAAACATGTTACCTTTGGATTTATGCTTCTGAGTCCTCCACTCTTGTTCAAGACGATCAACCCTGGCTGCCAGTTCGGTAGGTTTATCATCTAAGTACTCAATTCTGTCTCCCCATAGGTAGTATCCGGCATTGACTACCGCGTCAGGTGGCAGATCAATCAGAAAGCGACCAAAGCAATGAGTGATCCATCCGGTCTTGTCCATGGAAGAGCTCCGAGAAGAAGAAAACGAAGTGCAACTGGTCATGCTGGTCAAGACCACCAACCCAAGTACAGCAAGCAACCGACGGGGATGCATCATGTCCCTCCTTTGTCATTAGGATGCCAATCCGCCAACTGGGTGATTTTGATCACCCCATATAGCGCTGCCCATTGAGCACGAGCATCGTTGTAACTCTCCTGGTGCTCATAGCCCCGTTTGGTATTGGCCTGTCCCTTGCCCTTGCTGCCATGCCGAAAGCTGGCCTTGACGCCCGCCAGGGCAGGCGCCTGGCCGGAGTCGGTCGGTACCGTTTCGTCACCTCCGCTGCCGGAAGCGTCCAGTGGATTTCCCGCCTCCAGCGGACCCTGCACTATGGTGGGCAAGCCCCGACGGAACCAACTGTTGTAAGTGCCGTTCTCATCGTCGTTGAGTGTGGCACCAGGGGTCTCCAGAGGGGTAGGGTCACCCTTCCAGATCAGGTCGCGCCAACTATGGCGGCTATCGTCAGCTCCGTAATGGGCATAGGTCTCTGAGTGATAGCCTGCTGCTGACAATTCACCATGAAACTTAGCAATGCTATCTATCAAGTCTTCAAAGTTATCACGGGGGCCAACTCTTAAACTTTCTTTTTTGTCTGACATGTCCAGATATTGTGCATTTTGCTCAGGCACCAATCCATACCACGTAGAGCTCTTGTATATCTCTTCATAAGGGTCCTGATTCTGCGGATAAGCCCGAGGCTTTCCATCGATATCCTTGAGTACCTGGCCTTGCGCGTCGCACAGAAACAGCCAGGGACGTCCTTCCCGGTATTCGGCGCTAGGGGCCAACTCCAGCGCGCCGGCCGAATTGGCGACAACGGCTGTCACTTCACCGGCATTTCGTCCCAGCACGACCTGTGCGATACCTTCATAGCCACAGCGCATATGATGGTAGATGGTCGAGGAACCCGTCGCAGGTTGTACGCCATGTACCACCCCCAATACGCGCTCATAGCCGTGCAACTGCGTCAAGGCCCGCGCCACCAGCCCTCCCATCGAGTGGGTGACCAGAATGACTTTCATACGACTCACTTGCTCGGGATCGAGACCATGCTCCTTCTGGTAGAAAGGCAACACCGTGTTCTCGATGTAGTCGCGTACATCCAGCGCCGACTGCCGGTTGGACTGTAGCCAGTTATAACCGGCGCACCAGACGTCGAACTGGTATCGGCTGGCCTTGAGCAATTCCTCTTCATCGATCGGCCCAACCTTTCCCTGCTCCTCACCCTGATCTGCAGGAGGAGAGAGGGCTTCGTCATTCCACCATGCCTGGAGTTCCCGGCGGCTGACGATGTTTTCCAGTCGCCTCTCCATTAATCCCATGACCGGGTTATACGCACTGCGCATGACCTTGCCCCAGCCGCGCAGGCGGGCAGCTTCTTCGGACAAACCAGATTGACCGACATCGATCGTACCCTGGTCATCGACTTCCACTCTCTCCGCTTTCAGCAATCTTTGACGAGCCTTTGCATCTCGCCAATACCAGGTCCATAACGCTCCGATTGAGGCAAACAGGTCATCCATGGGCCAGAGACCGTTCGGCGGCCTCCAGATCTTGCTCTTGTCTGCCTTGTTGCGCAGGTTGGTTCCCATGATCCCCGGAATGAAGATCACCGGCAGGGGAGCGGTCTGCCGAACCAGTGCCACCTTTTCGCTCTGGTTGTCGGTACGGGTCAACTGCGCCTTGTAGACAGGCCGTCCCAGCCTGTCGCGAGAGCGAGGGATGATCACATCCTGATTCGGCTCGAGCGGTTCGCTGCTCATGTGTTGGACTCCGTGTCGCTGTTGTGACTGCCCTTGCCCAGGATGCGTATCTGCACCGGGTCCATGGCCAGGTGTTGTTGCTTGGGTAAACGGCCCTGGCTGTCGGTCATCAGTTTCACCACACCACCATCGCCTCGTATCACTTCAACGGCGATATTGGGTAACGGCTCCAGCGTGGCTTCGTCGCGCAGGACATACCGGTCATCGAACGGTGTCGAATCCCAGGCGTTGAAGCTGGTCGATGCATGAGCGGGACCGACATGACTGTGCTTCGCCGCCTTGACCACGAAGTTGCCGGGCATGCCCAGCTCGATGTTGCCGCCCTTGAGGGTCAGGTAGGCGCCGCCGCACATCAGGGTGATGTGCTCCTTCGCGGTGACCAGCACGTGCTGCTGGCTGGCGCTGACCTCCACGCTCTGCTCGGCTTCCAGGCGGATGTCGTTCTTCTGCGCCTGCAGCAGCATCGGCCCCTGGTGGGTGATCTGGCGCAGCTCGCCGCCCTGGGCGAACAGGCCGATGTCGCTGCCGGCGTTGATCACCACCTTCTGCCCGGCGGTCACCTGCTGGTTCTGCCGGGCCACGCTGTCGACGTGCTCGCCGGCGGCCAGGATCAGGCTCGCCGGCGTCGCCGCGGCGATCCCTGCCAGACCGCTCAAGGCGATCGCCGGCTTGCCTCCGTTGCTCTTGCCGGACTCGTCGTTGGCACCGTGGCCGAGGTCGCGCACGGCTTCCTGGAGGGTTTGCTGCGGCGCCGCGTCGTGCCCCACGCCCTGGTGCTCCCCGGCGTAGTCGCCCAGCTCGCGGGCCAGCTCCAGCGCCGCCTCCAGCACCTGCACCACGACGCCTCGGTCGAGATGGCCGGCGCCGGCCCTGAGCTGCTCCTCGGTGCTCAGCAGCAGCCCCTTGGCCGCACGCACCGCGCCATGTTCGTCGGTGCGCAGTTCGAAGCCCTCGCCGCGCGGCTTGCCGCCTTCGGGCCGAGGATGGGTCAGGTAGCCCAGGTGCAGCGCGCTGGCACCGTGGTCGCTCATCAGCGCCGCACTGATCTGCGCCGTGGTGTCGTCGATGCGCAGCTCGTTGGCCCGACTGCCCTTGTACTCCTTGCTCTTGATGGTGCTGAGGATCTTGTGGTCGGGCAGCGCGTAGGGCGGCCGGTTGGTCGCCCGGTAGGTACGCCCGGTGACGATCGGCTGGTCGCAGTCGCCGTCCAGGTAATCGACGATCACCTCCTGGCCAATCCGCGGGATCGCCATGTGCCCCCAATCGGCACCTGCCCAGTTCTGCGCGACCCGTATCCAGCAGGTACTGAATTCATCGTGACGTCCCTCGCGATCCCAGGGGAACTGGACTTTCACCCGTCCCCACTCGTCGCAATGGATCTCTTCCCCTGCCGGGCCGACTACCGTCGCGATCTGCGGACCATCGATACGTGGCCGAGGTAGCGGTGCGGGACGCCATTCGACGTCCTCGGGTACCAGTTCGGCGCGCAGGTCGTAGCTCACCCCCAGAGGGGCGTCGGCGGACTCTTCCTCCTGGCCGGCATACTGGGTGCCGCGATGGACCACCCGTACCGGCCGCCACCAGGCGTTGAAGTCGGCACGCGGATGACCTTCCAGGGCAAAGGCGTGGCCCGGGATCAGCCGCGGGTCGTCGCCGCTGACCGATGCCACCCGTGCATCGCGCCGATGTCCTCTGAGGCGGCTTTCGCTGAAAGGCCGGCCCGCGCCGCTCCGCTTGTAGCGACCGGGGTAGTCGTAGCGCTCGTAGGACGAGTCCTGATGCTCGAGCGCCTCGCCAGCGAGATGATGCTCCTGGTCGTAGGTCGGGCGCTTGAAGCTGTAGTCCCGCTGGGTCTGTCGAGCCGTACGAACATTTTCGCTGTAGCGGAAAGAATGAAGCACCGGCTGCGGGTTGTCGCCCTCCGGCTGGGCGCTGAACAGTACCGGGCCGCCGGCGATACGCTCCTGGACGTAGAGCCGGTCGCTGCAGACCAGGGTGTGGCGGTGTTCGTCGAAGCGGAAGTAGTAGACCAGGCCTTCCTCGAAGGCCAGCCGGTCGTGCAGGTAGTGATCGCTGTCGCCGGCCTGCACGCAGTATTCGCGTGGCAGGTGCTCGTGGTAGATACGCTGTTCGTAGTCGAGCACCCGGTGCTCCTTGAGCAGCGCCTGGAGAATCTCCGGAACACTCTTCTCCTGGAAGATCCGCCAGTTGCAGCACAGCTCCAGGCGCGCCAACTGCGGTTCCAGCAGCAGTTCGTAGCGGGTCCGGCGAAAACCCGAGCTGCCCTGGGTGAAGTGGCTGACGATGCCATGGACGTAGCGGGCCGGACGGCCGTCCTGCCAGAGGGTGAAGGTGCCCGGCTGGTCGAGTACCTGCTTGAAATCGATGGCGTTCTTGTCGCTGGCCAGCTTCAGGCTCAGGCGGAAAGGCTCGCAGAGCGCTTCTTCCAGTTCGAACTCGACGACATCGAACGCAAGGTTCCCTTCGCCGACGACGAAGGTGAATTTCAGGTCTCTTTGACGCATGGATCGTTCCCTGTTCCGGGTGGGCAGTTCCTTTCCAATCCATTGGAGGAGCAAGCCACGTTACTCTTGCTCAGCCGGCGCCGAAAGTCTTTGGCTCTGTGTCGATTTCGCGAAGTCGCGGACATTTTCGGCTCGACGGAGAACCGGCCGCACAGGTGTACGACCGGTGTGCCTGTCAACTCACCCTGCCACCGGCGAGCGCCAGTCGTCGGAGCCGGAGGTGCCGGA
>NZ_KV819856.1:0-339 GCF_001815235.1 Pseudomonas sp. HMSC065H01
GTGACGCGGGTGATCTGGCCGACCGCGTCGTAGTCGAAGCGGGTGGTGCTGCCGGCGGTGCTGACGGAGGCCAGCCAGCCGTCGACGCCGGTGTAGGCGAGGCTGCTGGTGACGCCGTTGGCATCGGTGATGCTGCCGGGCTTGCCGCGCTCGTCATAGTCGCCGAGGCGGGTGACCTGGCCGAGGGCGTTGGTCACTTGGGTCAGGTTGCCGCGACTGTCGTAGGCATAGAGGGTGACGTCCTGCACATCGGTGCGCGGACCGTCGGCGCGCTCGATCAGGCCGAGGGCGTTGTAGCTGTAGCTCCAGGCGCGCTCGGCCGCCTGCGCGGGCAGGGCG
>NZ_KV819857.1:0-363 GCF_001815235.1 Pseudomonas sp. HMSC065H01
CAGACCCACAACAGGTAGGCAGCATCAGCCGTGAAGAGCTGGGAGCTGGCCTGCGCAGCATCCACCTCGTTTACTGCCGCTCGATGCCCAACGTCGGTAAGGTTGTTCGGCCCAGGCACTTCGTCTTCTTCCGGGTTGCGACTGACCAGGTGCTCGAGGTGGTTCGCGTGCTTCACGACTCCATGGATCTGGATCAACACCTGCCCCAACGATGAGCAGCTGTAGCAGGAGCAAATGGCCCAAAGGGGAAATGGGCTTGAAGGGTGAATGGAATGGTTCACAAGGGTAAAAGCCCTACCCGAAAGGGCCTGCCGGAAGGCAGAAATGGCTGCGTTCGCGCCGGCGAACACGAAAAGGCTACGG